>JAISAX010000668.1 GCA_031266495.1 Opitutaceae bacterium | reverse complement strand
CCCCGCCCCCGGCGGCCCCCCCCCGCCCCCCCCCCCCCCCCCCCCCCCCCCCCCCCCCCCCCCCCCCCCCCCCCAGCCGACACCGAGGAAGGGAATGTTGCGTGTAGTGCCGCCGCCATGACTGTCGCGGACGAAGACGAAGAGGCGCCAGGCTCCGGGTTTTTGCGGGGTGCGGACGATAATGGAAGGACCGTCGATGGCTGCGCCTCCGTCCGGGGGAAGGATGCATCCGGGGATGGTGGGCGGGATTTTTTGCTTGTTGCCTTGCCCCCAGCGTTCGCCGCTTTCCTGAATGATCTTCCATTCACAGGTCAGCGGGCCGCCGTCGTGCGCGGCGGCTTCGATCCTGGCCGGAAATTCAGCGGAGGGAGGGACTTCGGCCTGCTCCAGTGGCGTCGTCAGTTTTCTGATACGCGGAGCCGGATGGGGAAGGGATTTGTCTGTCCAGGTTTTGGTTATGGCGTCGATGGCGGGAGTGCGTTCGCCGGTTTCCAGAAACATGCCGTACCAGGTGCCGGTGGCTTCCTGTTTCTGGCCCCAGAGGAAGGCGGTGGCTCCGAGAACGCGACCTTTGGGGTCGCCGAGGGCGGCGTGCCAGCCGCGGGCATAGGCGTCGGCTTTTTCCTCGGCGGTTGGCTCGACGGGAGCGTCCCACGGGGTTTTGGGGACTTCCCAGTGACCGGGCGGGCCGTATTCACCGAGAAAGACAGGGCCGTCCCAGCCGCCCCGGTCGAGGTCGGCGGGAAGGTGAAGGGCGGCGCGATAGGCGTTGACGCCAAGGATGTCCACATCCGGACAATGTGTCTTGAGCGCCTGGATACGCCAGCGGGCGGTGCCGGCAATGGTGACCATGACGGGATGGTTCGGGTCTTCTTCCTTGATGATGCGGGCGAGATGGTTGATTTCCCGCCAGAGGGGGATGTGGATGGTTTTGGCAAGGGGATGTTCGGTTTCGTTGCCGAGTCCCCAGATGAGGAGGGCGGGATGGTTTTTGAGGGCGCGAACAATGGCGCGGACGCGTTCGCGCTGGCGCGCGAGCGCGGCGTTCTTTTCCGGGTCGGTGTTATTGTAATCCACCCACTTGTCCTGCCGGTTGAGCCAGATGCCGGGGATGAGGAAGAGGTTTTTCCCCGAACCGTGGGCGCGGTCGAAATAGTCGAGCGTCGGTTTGAGGACATCGGGGCCTTTGGCTGTGGTCGGATCGGGGATGGTGTAGGTGCGGATGGTGTTGCCACCGGTGGTCGCGATGAGTTCGAAGTGAGGCGTGCGGCGTCCGCTGGCAATGGCCTTGATGGTCATGGGCACGCCATTACACAGGAGTTGCCAGTGGCTGTTCGCGGTCTGGCGGAGTTCGACACGGGTTGATGCCGTATTTTTGTTTTCGTCGCCAAAAACATCGGAGGCGGGGGCCAGGGCGGTCACCACGGAAACCGCGGTGACGATGGGGCGGAGAAAACTGGAAATGGACGGGAGCATATGCGAGGGGGGGGGGGGAGGGGAATCAGGGGCGGCGGCGGGCGAGAAATGCGAGCGCGGCCAGGCTCGCAAGCATGGCGGTGGTCATGGCGGGTTCGGGGACGGGGATGGCGGACTCGATGGCCAGGTTGTCCATGCGGATGTAATTGTAGCTTTCGCCTCCGGACCTGGCGAGCCAGCCGATGCCGGTGATCGCGGTGCCGGCGAGATCAGCGGAGAGTGCCGTCGTGATGATTCCACTACTGGTCAGCTCGAATTTTTCCCAGACAGTTCGTGTAGTGGAAAAAGTGAGACGTTCCCTGATGTCGGGAGAGCCGGCTGTCTCCCACACGGCCCAATTGCCATATTGGTGCGAGGGGACGATGGGGGTGGTCGAGATGAACCAGTCGGCGTTGTCGATCTGGATGAGGAAAGTGACGCTGCCCCTGGTTTTGGCTTGCACGACGTCCACGGAAATGGCGCCGACAGAGGCGAGCGGGATGTCGGCGCCGGGGTTGTCCTGATTGTTTGTGATGCCGCTGCCTCGGGCGACGTAACCGGCGGATGTGGGATAAATATAGACGACGCCGGGGGTGTCGGAAGGACCGTTGGCAATCTGGATGCGGTTGTCGGCGGTGACGGCAGCGGCGGTGGCAGCGTTCTGAACTGTCCATCCGTCGAGCCAGGAGAGGGCTTTTTCGGAGCCGCTTGTATTCGAGAAGGGTTCCAGGTAAAGCACGGCGGCGGAGGCGCGGGATTCAAACGAGGCCAGGCAACCGAAGAAGGCGCAGAGCAGAGCCGGGAAGAGCGGAGCAGAACAGAACAGAGTCCGAGGTGAGAGGTGAGTATTCATAGCGTGCAGGGCTGGGTTGTTTGTTTGCTGGCACCGGATGCCCGATGCCAATTCGGGCAATGTTGTGCCGCCACCGGCAAAGGGCGGCAAGCGCCACGAACGTAATACTGATAAAATTACGCAATTATCTGGAAATTGAGGAATTGAATTATTGCTTCTTTTTTCCCTCCTCCCCCTCCCCCCCCCCTCCCCTGTTTCAGGCGAGGGGACGGATGGTTTTTCCTTCGGTCCAGGTGCTCTCGACGAGGATACAGGTGGGGTGTTCGGGGATGCCGCGTTCGCCCCGGTGAACCATTTCGACCAGGCTTTCGATGGCGCAGGCTCCGACGATTTCGGGATTTTCCCACATGCCGGCGAGAGTGCCGTCACGATGAGGGATCGAAAGCATGGCGAGGCCGATGTCCGCCGGGACGTTGCGACCCGCGGCTTGCAGGACGGAGAGCGCGGGTTCCCAAAGGGTGACAATGGCGTCGGGCTTGTATCGACGAATCCATGCCATGAAATGGGCGGGGGTGAGCCGGGGGGCGTCAAAAACGGGAATGCGTTCGGAGGGTTTCCAGTCTGCTTGCGCACGGAGAAAGGCCGAGCCGAGGATGCGGTCGAAGCGAAGGTCGTTTTCGGCTTCAAGCGCGAGCGCGATGCGCTTGTAGCCGCGCGCACGGAGGGTGCCGAGGAGCGTCTCCATCGCGCGAAAGTGGTTGTGCGTGACCAGATGAAGGCGGGGTTCGGTAAGGGTGTAGCCGAAGGTGATGGCGGAAAAGCGTTCCAGGGAGATGGGGAAGCGGGCGCGGGGGCCGGGTTGGGGAGCGATGAGGATACCGGGGATGTTGCGGGTTTTCAGGATTTGCTCCATGTGGGCCGGAGTCATGTCGGGCGCGGCGAGTTCGAAGGCTTCGAGGCGGTAGCCAAGCTCGCCTGCGCGCTGGCAGGCTCCTTCAAAATAATGCAGGAAGGTCGGGATGTCGCGCCAGTGGCGAACGCCCGGCGGGTAGCTGCTGATCCAGGCAAGGGTGGCCTGGTAATTGGGGCGGCGGCGTTGTTTCCGGTAGGCGGAGAGGCCGGACAGGTAGGGGTTTGGTTGATACCCGAGTTGGCGGGCGACGGTCTGGATGTGTTCGCGAAGTCTGGCGGAGAGGCGAGGGCTGTTGCCGAGCGCGAGAGAAACCGCTCCCTGGCTGGCGCCGGCGGCGCGGGCGATGTCACGCTGGGATGGGGGGACGGAAGGCATGGGGGCCGATAGCGGGGAACGGGGGGGGGGGGGGGGTGTCCGGGGGGGGGTGGTGGAATATCGT
>JAISAX010000652.1 GCA_031266495.1 Opitutaceae bacterium | reverse complement strand
ATCGCGGGCGATTTCCCGATCTGCGTGGTGCCGATGCTCCACCAGGACCTCGAGCGCACCGGCGTGCCGCTCTGGGGTTATTTCTCGCAGATCAGCGACTCGACCACGAGCTACGGCAGCTACTCCGGCGCGGTGCCCAACGAAAAAATCACCTGGGGCAAGCTCGCCGCCTCCACGCCGAAGTTCATCGTCGAAAGCGACGCCACGATCGTCGCCCCGCTGATCTTCGCCTGGGTGCTCGGGCAGTAACGGCGATATATCGCGCATCGCGCCCGCGCCCGGTCTTGCCTTGGCCTGCCCCGGCTTGCCGGTCCCCGGCCACCCTCGCCGGTCAACAAAAACCGCCCGCCTCGCAGCGAACTGCCAAGGCGGGCGGCGCAAACGGGCGGCGACAAGGTGCCGGGCAACCAGGGGGAAACATGAAAAACCCCTCGATGCCCTGACTCGCTGCCACCGTCGTTGCATTGATCCGGGAGGGCTCGGTGACCGGCACCGTGCCCTCCGGAAATGTATCCGGGCGACTGCCACCGGATATCCTACAGGTTTCGCCAGCCCTCCGGTAGTCAGGTAAAAACCCTACCTTCGACCTTTGACTGATTTTGGCGGTTTCCCCCCAGCTGCGGTCTTCCGGCTCACCCGAACGGCGCTCCCGTGCCCTCGCCGACCACCGGCCTGACCGGCTCACCCGCCGCCGGTGCCGAGCGCGGCTTCGCGAACACCGCCGCCGCCACCGCCATCACCGCCGCGCACAGGCCGAGCGCCACCCGCGGCCCCCAGTGCGCCGCCCCCCAACCCGTCAGCAACGCCCCGATCGGCGCCACCCCCTGCGCCATCACGAACAGCCCCATCACGCGACTCCGCTTGTCGTCCGCCACCCGCGCCTGGATCAGCGTGTTGCTGCCCGCCATCACCAGCACCACCGCCGTCCCGCTGACAAAATAACCCGCATACGCCACCCACACCGACGGGCTCAGCGCGATCACCAGCGAACTCGCCGCCACCAGCACCGTGCCGCGCACGATCCACGGACGCAACTGGTCCACCGCCGTGCGCGTCCCCAGGATGATCGCGCTCAGCAACGCCCCCGCGCCCACCGCCGAATAAAAATGCCCCAGCATGGCCGCGTTGCCCTTGAAAACCCCGCCCGCAAAGACCGGGGCCAGCGTGCTCGCCCCGAACCCCGCCAGCGCGTTGATCGCCACCAGCAGGAGCGGCCGCCGCAGCCCGCCTTCCGCCCGCACATAGGCCAGGCCCGCCCCGAAATCTTCCCAAGCCCGCGTCACCCGCTCGCGCGGCGGCCGCGGTTGCACGCGCATCATCCACAGACTCAGGATCACCGGCAGGTAACTCACGGCGTCGATCGCGTAACACACGCCCGCGCTCCAGCGGCTGATGAGCACGCCCGCGATCGCCGGCCCGAGCAACCGCGCGATGTTGAACATCGACGAATTGAGCGCGATGGCATTGGGCAAATCCTCGCGCCGGTCCACCATCTCGGCCACGAACGACTGCCGCGTCGGAAACTCGAACGCATTGATGAACCCCTGCGCCAGCGAAAGCCCCACCAGCACCGTGATCGACATGTTGCCGGTCAACGTCACGGTTGCCAGCGCCGCCGATTGCACCAGCGAACACAACTGCAACCCGACCAGCAGCCGGCGCCGGTCCAGCCGGTCGCCCGTCACCCCGGTGAACGGCGCCAGCACCAGCAGGGGAATCTGCGTGGCAAACCCCACCAGCCCCACGTGAAACGGACTCGCCGCCAGCTTGTACGCCAGCCACATGGAGGCCGTCGTCGTCATCCAGTTGCCCATCAGCGAGATTGCCTGGCCGGAGAAAAACAGCCGGTAATTGCGGGAACGGAACGAGCGCAGGAGCGAGACGGTTTTCACGGGAAAGAGAAACCGTCCATCCTCAACCCGTCCCGCCGCAGTCGTCCATACCCGAAACCGCCTCCCGCGAAACCGGGGTGCAACCGGAAGAGATGTCATCACTGCCCGGAGTGATGGCACACCCGGAGAGTTTTTTTTTACACAAAGGTCGCGAAGGTCGCGAAGAAGAAGACCATGAAGATCAAGCGAACAAGCAAGGGGGCGTTGCGGTAGCTTTGCTGTCTTCCTTCGCGACCTTTGCGCCCCCTGTGAAAAAATACGTAAAAATACTGTTGCATCTGAAAAACGCCTCCCCAGTTTCGCCGCTTCACTTACCGCTTCCCTCGTCACTTCGCCACCGCCAGGTCCAACGAAAAGCACTACACGCCAAACCACGCCACATGCGCGCCACGCTCCACACCATAACAACACGCACCGCTGCAAATGCGGCATTTGTGAATGTGGTCACGAGCGAAAAAGTTACGCAAGTCGCTGTTGTAGCGCAGCTTACCCCCCCCCCCCCCCCCCCGAATCAATCCATTTGATAGCAACGCTCCCGGGCGCGGACGCGTCTGACCGTTATCCGGAGGACGCGGAGCGGGAACCGGCTCCCCGGAACGCGCGCGCCACCGTCCGGTATCCGCAGACCTGTCAAAACCCCGGACAACCCCGAACCTGCAAAAAACCCCGCCAAACCCGCGCCAGGTATGCGCACACCCGTCGCGGGTATGGACACACCTGTCGCGGGTTTGGACATACCTGTCACGGGTATGAGCATACCCGCCGCGGGCATTCGCAAACCCGCGACAGGTTTGAGCAAACCCGCGGCAGGTATGGCCACACCCGCGACGGGTATGCGCATACCTGCGACGGGTATGGCCATACCCGCCGCGGGTTTGCCCCCTCCGTCGCCCGGCAGGCGGATACCCGCATCTTCCCAACGCGATTATTCGCAACAACATAAAACAATAAAACAAAACCACACCCTCCACCACATGAGTTCACACACCCTTCCCGAAAAACCCGCCACCTGGACCTACACCGTGGAGTTGCGCGACAAGAACGACGTGGCCCTGGGCAAGGTCAGCGTTGTGAGCATCACCGTCTGGCACGGCAGCGCCGACCACGGCCCCGAAGGCGTCGGCGACTCTTGACGATCGATCCCCCCCCCTCCCCTCCAGCGACACCTGAACCAGTATAGCTGCACGAACAGCAAGACCTGCATGAACCGTATGACCGGTATGAAGCATAAAAACATCCCGATCCGTTCCGGCAAGAGGGCCATCATGACGACTGTCATGATGGCCATTGTATCCATTGTGATGCCTGGAACGGAAGCCCGCGCCGACTTCAGTCTTGAGGGTTACACCCTCACCCTCTCCCCGCTCTCGTCCGGATCGTCTGAAATCGTTGAGGTATCAATTGCGGGTAATATTACCAACAATGGCTACGTCGGTGTGCTGACCGTAACACACGATAGTAGTAATTATTCGTTCCTGCATGGTGGATACTGGAACACGGTAAACAACACATACACCTGGACCGGCCATGTATATTCAGATATTTACCCGTCTCGCGTCAACAGCAGCGGCATCGCTCTACCTGGTGGCAATAGTACTGAGTTTGCGGCAGACATCAATGATGCCGGTATCGTCGTGGGAATTAAAGGTTCTCACGCCATGATGGGGGAGTGGGGAAATTATCGTGACTATTGGACTGATATACATCCATCAAATCAGGGCTATGGAGTTAGCCGAGCCTGGCGGATCAGTAATAACGGCGTTATTGCAGGCGTTGCACGCCCGGACAACTCTTCCGTATATATACCTGCAATGTGGAATACCGACCGGGATTTTGTCCCGTTGCCAGCCGTTGACGGGGTAGCAACCGGTTCTAGTGGATATGTCATGACAGCGGTCAACGATGCCGGAGTGATTGCAGGAAATGCCCTGATTGACGGCGTGTATCATGCCTTTGTATGGGATGCGAGCGCGGAAGAGGTGATCCTGACTGACCTGGAAGCCATCGCGGACAGCGCTCTCGGCGACGACGAAACGATCCGCAGCAGTACGGTGGATGGCATCAACGAGAGTGGCATCCTTACAGGCAGCATATACTTCAGCGATGCATGGGGTGATCAGCGCGGTGTAATGTGGGTGCCAAAGGAAGGGGAAGCCGGTTATGATTTGATAGATGTCAACAGGTGGGCAAAGGAGGCCGGACTTCTTGTTGAAGGCGTCGGCACGAACGAGGGTTTGACGGCGATCCTGGCGGTTTCCGACATAAACGACCACAACCAGATCGTCGGAACAGGGCTTTTGCGGATATTGAGTTCCAGGTGGGTGGCAGAGGGGCCAGATGAACCAGAGGGGCATTATGAGACTTACTATAGGAACCAGCGGGTGGCCTTTTTGTTGAATCCGGGGTTGACGCAGGTGCCGGAGCCGGGAGCGACGGGGGTGGTGGCCGGGGTGGTGGCGATGCTGGCGTATGCGGCGATGCGCCGTCGCCAGCGTGGACGCCGCTGAACACGCGCAGGGCTGCTGCCGACATGCGGCAACCCCTGCAATTGCTGACTGAAGAACGGATGTTACGCAGGCGGGAGCCGGAGCGGCGGCATTCCTGCCGCTGCGGCACTTAAGGGTGGTTCTGAAAACCTTCACGCCGCCGTGCGCGTCTCGCCTGGCTCGTCAGGCTCGCCGGGTTCGCCGGGGTCGGCCGAAGCCGCGCCGCACGACGCGCGCCGTTCGCCCGCTTTCACGGTTTTTTTCAGGAGAGGCCGTCGCGTGCCGGCCACCACGGCGGCGTCCACCACCACTTCCTTCACGTCATCGCGTTGCGGCAGGTCGTACATCACCTCCAGCATCAGGTTTTCCATGATCGAACGCAGGGCGCGGGCGCCGGTCTTCAAATCCACCGCCTTTTCCGCGATGGCACGCAACGCATCCGGCGTGAAACGCAGGCTCGCTCCGTCGATCGCGAAAAGTTTCCCGTACTGCTTCACCAGCGAGTTCTTCGTGCGGACGAGAACCTTTTCGAGGTCGGCCACGGTCAGCGCGTCCAGCACCGACACCACCGGCAGGCGGCCGATAAACTCCGGGATCATGCCGAACCGGACAAGGTCTTCCGGCGCGAGGTTTTTCATGATCGCGTCCGCCGTCTTCAGATCGGCATCCACCGCGGAGCCGCCGCGGCCGGCCCCGGCGACCGCCACCGCCACCGCCACCGCCGAACCAAAGCCGAGCGTGCGTTGCCCGAGGCGGCGCTGGATAATGCCGTCGAGCCCGACAAACGCCCCGCCGCAGATAAAGAGGATGTGCGCCGTGTTGAGTTGCACGTACTCCTGGTTCGGGTGCTTGCGACCGCCGTTGGGCGGCACGCTGCACACGGTGCCTTCGAGAATCTTGAGCAGGGCCTGCTGCACGCCCTCGCCGGAAACATCGCGGGTGATGGACACGTTGTCCGTCTTGCGGCCGATCTTGTCGATCTCGTCGATGTAGATGATGCCGCACTCGGCCTTTTTCACGTCGCCGCCGGCCGCCTGGAGCAGCCGCAGGACGACGTTCTCCACGTCCTCGCCCACGTAACCGGCCTCGGTCAACGTCGTGGCATCGGCGATGGCAAACGGCACATCGAGCACACGCGCGAGCGTCCGGGCGAGCAGCGTCTTGCCCGAGCCCGTGGGGCCGGCGAGCAGGATGTTGCTTTTCTCGATCTCCACATCGGCAAACTCGACCGGCGGCGTGATGCCGGCCGCCGCGGCTGCAGGGGCGCCGGCCGCGCCCGCCTTGCCGGCGCGGGCCGCGGCGGGGAGAGAACCGGAGCCCGCCTCCACCGCCGCCGCATCGCTCTCGCCGCCGGAACGAAGCCGCTTGTAGTGGTTGTAAACGGCCACCGACAGCACCTTCTTCGCATGATCCTGCCCCACCACAAAATCGTCCAGAGCCGCCTTGATCACGGACGGCTTGACGAGGCGGAAAACCGGGCGCGTCGCCGGCGGCGGTGGCGGCTGCTGCGTGGTCACCGTCGCCGTCTCGCGCTCGATGATCGTCTTGCAGACGGTGACACAGGAATCGCAAATATAGACGCCCGGACCGGCGATCATCTTTCTGACCTCCGACTGCGATTTACCGCAAAAAGAGCACAGCGTCATGCGCGAGGATTTGGCCATAGCCCGGAAATATTGCCAGGACACCCCGCGTGTCGAGGCGGGATACGATGATCCGGAGTAAAGCGCGCCCGGGCCCCCCCCCCCGGCCCCCCCCCCCCCCCCC
>JAISAX010000649.1 GCA_031266495.1 Opitutaceae bacterium | reverse complement strand
CACGCAGATCGGGAAATCGCCCGCGATGCCGCCGCCGATCTGGAAAAAGCCGATGGAGCCTTCGCCGGTTTTCAGCGTTTTCGCGGTCTTCGTGTACCACCCGGCCAGCCAGGCCATGTACTCGATGCCGCCGCGCACGGTGCGGGCGTCGCTGATCTCGCCGGTGACGACGCGGCCGGCAAACATGTTGCCCAGCGTCGAGTCTTCCCAGCCGGGGACGATGATCGGCAGGTTTTTTTCGCAGGCGGCGAGCATCCACGAGTTTCTCGGGTCAACCTGAAAACTCTTCTCCAGTTTTCCCGAGCGGATGATTTTGTACATGAACTCGTGCGGGAAACAGCGCTCGCCGGCGCGGTCGGCCTTGACCCACTCCTCGGCCACGGCGGCCTCGATGCGACGCATGGCTTCGGCCTCGGGGATGCACGTGTCGGTGACGCGGTTCATGTGGCGGTCGAGCAACGCCTGCTCGTCGGCGGCGGTGAGATCGCGGTAGTGCGGCACGCGCTCGTAGTAGTCGTGGGCGACGAGGTTGAAAATATCCTCCTCGAGGTTGGCGCCGGTGGAGACGATGGCATGGACCTTGTCCTGCCGGATCATTTCGGCGAGCGAGAGGCCGAGTTCGGCCGTGGACATGGCGCCGGCCAGCGTGACGAGCATCTTGCCGCCGGCCTTGAGGTGGGCCTCGTAGGCCTTGGCGGAGTCGATGAGGGCGGCGGCGTTGAAGTGACGATAATGGTGGGCGATGAACCGCGACACCGGCCCCTTGCGGGCGGCGAGTCTTTTGTTCACGTCCTCGGTGCGTTGCGACTGGCGCTTCGATTTCCCGAGCACGCGGGTTTTGGTGCGGGTGGCAGCTTTGGCTTTTGCTTTCATGGAAAGTGACGGTGGCTTTTTGGTATTCGACAAACGCTTCCAGCAAACCCCCGCACGCCCTTGCGCCAACACTAAAGCGTCACTGTCATCGGCACGATCTCACTGGGTGTAATTGCGATTGGTAGCAGAAGGTCATGAAAGAAGGAAAGGAAGGGGTGATGAACACAAAAGACAAAGAAAAGGCAGTGAAGTGCGCCCCTGCGTGTCGGCTCTGGCTTCCCACCCCTTTCAATTACACCCCGCACAGGGAGAACGAATCCGGCGGACTTGACTCGTCGCGGATATCGTATTCATCCATCCATTCGTGACCGCCTTCTTCAAACTCACAGCGCTTTTACTGCTGGCCCTCTGGCTGCCGGCGGTCGGGCACTGTGATCTCGAAGCGGCGGGCATCATCGCGTTTGCCGCCGACGAGGATGCCGGTTGTGGCAACCAGGCCGGAGCCGCGACGGAGAAGGACAACTGCGACGTCGTCGAAAACAACAGCCCCAGGCCCGCCGGCAATCTTGCGGCGCTGCCGCGGCCGGTTTTTTTCGTCGATGATGCCGCTGGCCGGTTGGCCCTGTTGCTCGCCCGGCTGCTCGATACGAGCGAACTGGCCGCCCCGTCTGTCGGGGAAACGGACCGGACCCGGGCCTGGGTGCCCGTGTGGCAGTTTGTGCAGCGCGCTGCCCCGTCGCCGCGCGCGCCGTCGTCTGTGATCGTTGCCTGATCGGCCCCTGCGCGGGCTGACGGGTTTTTTGCGTGTGTGTATTCGTGTTCGTTTGCCGACGCGGATGCCTGTTGCACCGCGTCTCTCCGGGTCATGCCGTATCCGGATTCTCCCCCCCCCCCCCCTCTGTTTCCTGTTTTTTTTATGAAATCACTACGTCATTGTTTCTTCACCCGTTTCATCAGCCCGCTCGGCGGGATCGTCATGCTGACGATCTGCCTCCGCGCCGAAAGCCCGGTCGAGCCACCGCCGCCACCGCCGCCGACCTCTCCGCCGCCGACCATGCCACTGGCCGCCGTAGTGGCGGAAATCCTGGCCAACGACCCCGAAATCAAGTTCTACGAGGCCGAAATCGAAGCCGCAAAAATCGGCCGCCGCACGGCGGCCTTGTGGAACGACCCGGAGATCTCGATCGAAGGCGGCCGCAAGACCGTCCACGACGAGCGCGGCAAGTTGCAGGACGTAGGCGTCTCATGGTCGCTCTCGATCACCCGGACTTTTGAATGGCCTGGACGCCTCGCTCTCCGAAAATCCATCGCCAACCGCGATGTGGCGATGGCGGAACTCGGCCTCGCCCGTTTCCGGCATGCGCTCGGCGCCCGCGCCCGCACGCTGGCCCAGGGACTGCATGCGGCCGATGCGAAGGCGGCAGCCGTACGCGAGGTCGCGGACCGGTTCGAGGCGCTGAAGGACACATTTCTGGCCCGCGACCCCGCCGGCATCACCCCCCTGCTCGAAACCCGTATCATCGAGGCGGGCGAACTGGCGCTCCGGCGCCGCGCCACGGAGGCCGCGCTGGCGGCGCAGGCCGCGTTGATCGAGCTGAACCAGTTGCGCGGCGTCGCCACCGACACGCCGCTCCGGATCGCCGCTCCGTATCTGAAGCTGCACGACGCGCCTCCGCCCGGCACGTTGCTGGCCGCCGCCCGCGAAAACAATTTCGACTTCCGGATACGCCGTCTGGAGGTGGAACAGCAGGGCTTCCTCGTGCGGCTCGCCCGCAACGAACGTTATCCGGCCATCAGCGTCAGCCCCTTCATCTCGCAGGACAAGGCCGGCGACCGCGAGACGACCATCGGCCTGGGCCTTTCCATGCCGATCCCGGTCACCGGACGCGGACGCCACACAACCGCCGCCGCCGAATCCCGCCGCCGCCAGGCCGAGGCGCTCATGCTCGTCGCCGGACGCGATCTCGAACGCGAAGTCCTGACAACCGCCCGCGCCCTCGCCACCAAACTCGCCGAAACCCGCCGCTGGTCGCCCGACGCGGTGGAAAAATTCCGCGAAGCCGCCGACCTCGCCGACCGCCACTACCGGCTCGGCGCGGTCCCCATCGCCACGTATGTCGAAATCCAGAACAGCTACCTGGACGCGGTCGAAGCACTCCTCGACACACAACGCGAAGTCATGGAAACCGGACTACGCCTTCAGGAACTGACCGGACTCGATTTCAATCCCGTGAACCACGACCCCGTGAACCCCGTGAACAAGGAGCCTGCGCCATGATCCCCCCCTCCCCCCATCTCGCCCTCGCCCTCCTCCTCCTCGCCCCGCTCGCCGGATGCGATGCCGAACACGACAACCACGCCGAACGCAACGACCACGCCGACCACAACGACCACGAGACGACCACCGTGACATTCGATAAAAATCACGGCCTGCGGCTCTCGCCGGAAGTCCTCAAGGCGCTGGACGTGCGCGTAGCCGAGGCTGCGGAACACCCGCTCGCCGCGGAATTGCGCCTGACTGCGCAAGTTTACATGACGACCCCCGCCATGCGAGCCAGCGCCCGCGTCCCCGCCGCAGAAGTGGAGGCATTCGGGCAAGCAACACCTGCCACAGGCCGCCTCCTGCGCGTGGACCGCTCCACGCAGGCAGCCACGGGTTTCGCGGAACTGATTTACGAATTCGACACGCCCCCGTCCACCACCACCACCACCGCAGCCACCACCGCAGCCGCCACCGCCGCCACTACCATCAACCTGACCCTGACCGGCAAACCGGCCACCGTGCTCGCCGTACCGCCATCGGCCGTGCTCGACGGAGCCGCCGGGGCCTTCGTTTACGTTGCCAACGACGACGCCTGGCTGCGCACCCCGGTCAGGACAGGCGCGCGTTCGGCCACCCACGTCGAAATCACCGACGGCCTTCGCTCCGGCGACCACGTAATCGCCACGCCCGTCGAACAACTATGGCTGACCGAACTCCGCCTCACCCGCGGCGGAGGCCACAGCCACTGATCCCCCTCCCCTCCCCTCCCCCCCCCCCCCATCCAACCATCACACCCGTATCCACCCGTCACACATGATTGACAAAATCTTTGAATACGCCCTTCGCCAGCGCGCTTTTGTACTCATCGCCGCCACCGCGCTCGTCTTTATCGGCGCATGGTCAGCCTGGACGCTGCCCATCGACGCCGTGCCCGACATCACCAACGTGCAAGTGCAAATCAACACCGCCGTCCCCTCCCTCGCCCCCGAAGAAATCGAAAAACTCGTCACCTATCCCGTGGAGATCGAAATGGGCGGCATTGAAAAACTCTCCGGGATCCGTTCCATCTCCAAACCCGGCCTCTCCCAGGTATCGCTGATCTTCGAGGAGGGCACCGACATCTACCGCGCGCGGCAACTCGCCGGAGAACGCCTGCAGGCCGTCCTCGACGAGCTGCCGCCCGGCGTCACCCCGAAGCTCGCGCCCATCACCACCGGACTCGGCGAAATCTACCACTACACGATCCACTACAAGGAAGGCTTCGCGGACGCCCCCGCCGATCCCGTCGAACGCCTCCGCCAGCTCAAACTCGCGCAAGACCACATCGTGAAACCGGCGCTCCGCGTGGTGCCCGGTGTCACAGAAGTGAATACATCGGGCGGCTACGACAAACAGATCCTGATCATGCCCCACCCGGCCCGCCTCGCCGCCGCGGGACTCACGGTGGACGACATCGCAAACGTCATCTCGGAAAACGTTGCCAACGCCGGCGGCTCCATCGTCGAAAAAGGCGCCGAGGCCGTGACCATCCGCGCCACCGGCCGCGTGCAAACGACGGAAGAAATCGCCACCCTGCCCCTCAAGTTCACCGGACGCGCCGCCCCCGCCCTCCTCATCCGCGACGTGGCCGAAGTCGCCATCGGCTCCGGCGTGCGCACCGGCGCGGCCACGCACGACGGCGAGGAGGCCGTGCTCGGCTCCGTGCTCATGCTCATCGGGCAAAACAGCCGCGCCGTCTCCGCCCGCATCCACGACCGTATCGCCGGACTCAATACACGGCTCCCTCCCGGCATGGAGATCCGGACCGTTTACAACCGCACCGACCTCGTGGACGCCACCATCGCCACCGTGGAAAAAAACCTCTTTGAAGGCGCGATTCTCGTCATCGCCGTGCTCATCGCCCTGCTCGGCAACTGGCGCGCCGCCCTCATCGTGGCCACCGCGATCCCCCTCTCCATGCTCTTCGCGGTGACAGGCATGGCGCGCTACGGAATCTCGGGCAACCTCATGAGCCTGGGCGCCGTGGACTTCGGGCTGATCGTCGATGGCGCGGTCGTGATGGCCGAGAACATCGTCCGCATGCTCGCCCACCGCCAAAAACACCTCGGGCGCCTGCTCGCGAAACGCGAACGCCTGCACACGATCCTCGCCGCCAGCAAACAAGTCGGCGCGCCCACCGTTTTCGGCGTGGCGATTATCACCATCGTTTACCTGCCCATGTTCACGCTCACCGGCACGGAAGGCAAAATGTTCACGCCAATGGCGTTCACCGTGGTATTTGCCCTGATCGGCGCGCTCCTCCTGGCGCTCACCCTGGTACCCGTTCTCTGCTCCTTTCTCATGGGAGGCAAAATCAGCGAAGAAGACAACGCCATCATCCGCCTCGCCAAACGCGCCTACGCGCCCGTGCTGCGCTTCAGCCTGCGGAGGCGCTGGCCCCTGCTGGCGCTCGCCGCAGGAACCTTTGTATTCTCACTCCACATACTCGGACGGCTCGGCGCGGAATTCATCCCGCAACTCGACGAAGGCTCGCTCGCCGCCCAGATGATCCGCACCACGAGCATCGGCCTCACGCCCTCTGTGGAAATGCAGAAGGCCGCCGAGCGCGTGATGCTCGAAAAATTCCCCGAAGTGACGCACACATTCTCGCGCATCGGCACCTCCGAAGTCGCGACCGACCCGATGGGCGTCAACGTCGGCGACAGTTACATCCTCATGAAACCACCCTCCGCCTGGCGCAAAATCAACGGACGCCGCATCACCAAAGACGAAATCACCAACCTGATGTCGAAAGAACTCTCCACACGATTCCCCGGACAAAGCTACCTCTTCTCGCAACCCATCCAGCTCCGCTTCAACGAACTCCTCTCCGGCAGCCGCGCCGACATCGCCATCAAGGTATTTGGCGACAACTACGACACACTCGAACAACTCGCCGGCGAAATCCGCGAAATCGTCGAAAAAATCCCCGGCGCCGCCGACGTGGAATTCGATGCCGCCGGCAAATCCCCCGTCCTCCGGATCAAGCCCGACCGCGCCGCCATGGCCCGCTACAACGTGCAGACCGGCGCCGTGAACCGCGTCATTGAAACCGCCTTCGCCGGCCACGAATCCGGCGTCATCGTGGACGGCAACCGCCGCTACCCCATCATCACACGACTCGCCGAAACCGCGCGCCAGGATTTCGCCGCCGCCGGCGACCTCACCATCCGCACCTCCGACGGCGGCACAATCGCGCTGCGGCAGGTCGCGGACGTCAGTGTCGCGGAAAGCGTCAACACCATCACCCGCGAAGCCTTCCAGCGCCGCATCGCCATCCAGATCAACCTGCGCGGACGCGACGTGCAGGGATTTGTGGACGAAGCCCGCGAGAAAATCGCCGCGCAAATCACGTTACCCGAAGGCTATTTTGTCGAATACGGCGGCGCCTTCAAAAACCTCCAGGAAGCGCGCCAGCGCCTGACAATCGTGGTGCCAGCCGCGCTGGCGCTCATATTTCTCCTCATCTTCATGGCATTCGGGAGCCTCCGCCAGGCGCTCCTGGTTTACTCCGGCATCCCGCTCGCCATCACCGGAGGCGTCCTTGCGCTCTGGATACGCGGCCTGCCGTTTTCGATTTCCGCGGCGGTGGGCTTCATTGCCCTCTCCGGCGTGGCCGTGCTCAACGGCGTGATGATGATCACATTCATCAACCAGCTCCGCGAGGAAGGCCGCACCGTGCGGGAAGCCGTGATCGAAGGCGCGCTCACGCGGCTGCGTCCCGTGCTGATGACCGCGCTGGTCGCCTCGCTCGGCTTCGTGCCGATGGCGCTCGCCCGCGGTTCCGGCGCCGAAGTCCAGCGCCCGCTGGCGACGGTCGTGATTGGCGGCATCATCAGCGCGACCCTCCTCACTCTCGTTCTCCTGCCCGCGCTGTATGACTGGTGCGAGCAGCGGACACGAAAACCCGACCCCGGCCCAGGCAACCCGGCAACAACCACGCCCGCGCCCTGATCCGGACAACAACAACATGACAGCCAACAACAATAACACCATGACCACTACAAAAAACAGCCTCCTCGCGCTCGTCGTCCTTCTCGTCGCCGGCGCCGGAAACTCCATCCACGCCGCCGGCATCGCGCCCGATGCCGTCATGCTGACGCCCGTCTCCTCGCGAGTCCTGAACATCGCGCAACCCACGCTCACCCGTTCGGGAAACGGCATCGTCCTGAGCGGCGCCGTGACGAAGCAACCCACCGCGCAACGCACCACCGGCACGCACCTCGACGTGGTATTTTTCAATGCCACCGGCGCGACCCTTCACCGGCAAACCGTGCAGTATGCGCCGCGCGAACTGCATCCGCTCACCCGGGCCAAGGTCAAGCGGACCGGCCACTACACCCTGAGTCTTCCGGAACTCCCCGCCGGCACGACCCGGATCCAGGTGGCAGCCCATTCCGGCCCCCATGCCTGAAGAAGGTCTTGGAACGCTCCGGGGAACGAACTCCGAAGGTAGGGGCTTCGCTTGCGAAGCCCTCTCCGTCCGGGGGGGGGGGGGGAGGGGCGCTCTCGCGGAGCCTTGAAGGAAGGAACAAAGGTCAAAGGGTGCGCCGGCCCCGGCGTACCCACACACCAAATACAAGCATTGCCAGTCCCGCCGCTCCAGGTCTCCGTGGTATTTTATTTTTCAGATTACACCCCGGTACCGCTGCGCCGCTGCGCACGTCCCCACAAACCAATTATCAACACCAGCAGACCCATCGCGCCAGCCACCGCGCCCGGCTCTGGCACGACCACAGGCACGGCCATCAGGCGGACAACACGGAAGCCGATGCCATCGTACTCACTCGCCGGAGCGAAGCTGGTGCGGCTATACGTGGTGGAAAGGGACTCGGCGGTGAAGTTGAACGCGCCACCCCGCATCACACGGCTGACATCATCAGAATAAACAGTATCCGTCCACTCCAGGACATTTCCCCCCTGGTCATACGTCCCGAAAAACGTTGTTGCATTGGTATAATAGCCTACATCCCTCACGGTGCCTGGACCCCCCGAGAAGTTCGCTCCATTGACCGCACACCGGTCGAGGCTCGGCACCTCTCCACCCTTCCACGGATAATCCGTGTACCCGCCATTCCCGCCATTCAACGCCGGGTTGTAATACGCCGCCTTGTACCACTCGTCATCGCTCGCGATCACCCACCCACCGCCGCCCGCCGCCTCTGCATGATCCGGCGTGCTCACCAGCGTGCTTCCATCGCTGCTGAACACATACAGCCCATACTCCGTCGTCCCCGCCTCCCCCTGCCCATTCGTCAGCCAGTTCACAAACCTCGCCGCATCGTAAAACGACACAAAATTCACCGGCTTTAAAGCCCAGTCGGAGGACTTCAGGGCATACGAATACTCGCCTGCCTCCCCCAGGCGCGTAATGCCCCCGCGCACATGGGTATTCATAAACACATTGTACAGGTTGTACGTATCCGTCGCCGCCACCGCGTTCAGAAACGCCACGTACTGCCCGTTCGTCACCTCGTACTTGCCGATATAATAGCCGTAGCTCACCGCTCCGTAGCCGGTATTGTCTTTTTCATTACCGGCATAGCCCACCGCCACCACCGCCATGTCGATCTCCCCGAAGGCCGTCGTCACAGCCCACGGCCCGACCAGCAATCCCGCCGTTACCAGGATCGACAGCAGTGTCCGCAGACGCGAACGCTTGTTTGTATTGTTTTTATATGACAAGGATACACTCATGGTGTGTTTCTCTCTTTCGATGGTTATTGCGATGTTGTCAGGTTGTAGTGTTGTGAAGTGGATAACGGATGACGCGCGACGCAGCGCGCTCGGGGGAACGCCGGCGGAGCCAATTTGTGCTGACGAGTCCGCCCGATATTATGGCGAACTGCCCGAGAGGAATCGCCAATCCACCGCAAGCCGACGCGGATGCAACCATTGCCTGTACAAGTCCTGCACAGACAATTATTAGCCCCCTAAATAGTGCGTGCGCAGGCCGGGGGGGGGGGGGGGG
>JAISAX010000644.1 GCA_031266495.1 Opitutaceae bacterium | reverse complement strand
ATCGCGGGCGATTTCCCGATCTGCGTGGTGCCGATGCTCCACCAGGACCTCGAGCGCACCGGCGTGCCGCTCTGGGGTTATTTCTCGCAGATCAGCGACTCGACCACGAGCTACGGCAGTTACTCGGGCGCGGTGCCCAACGAAAAAATCACCTGGGGCAAACTCGCCGCCTCCACGCCGAAGTTCATCGTCGAGAGCGACGCCACGATCGTCGCCCCGCTGATCTTCGCCTGGGTGCTCGGGCAGTAACGGCGATAGGTGATATAATCCCGTATCCCGTCCGATCTTGCCCCGATCTTGGCTTGTCCCGGCTTGGCTTGTCGGCCAACAAAAACCGCCCGCCTCGCAGCGAACTGCCAAGGCGGGCGGCGCCTCGCCCGCACCGACCTTGCCTCCCTCTGGCAGCAACTGGCCGACGAGTTCGCAGGGATCATCCGCACGTTTTGCTGGGACGCGAGCGACGAATTTTGCTACACCGTTGACACGCAATGCAGCGACACACGCGCCGAGCGCATTCCCTGGGCGCCGCCAGGAATGCCGCCCGGCTGGCAGTGCCTCTCCCGCTCCGCTTGCAGATGTTCACCGGATTCCTGCCCCTGTGGTGCGGCATCGCGGACAACGAACAGGCGGCAGCCCTGTTGCGTCATGCAAACAACCCCGGGACATTCGCCGCCCGGCACGGTATCCGCTCGCTTTCAAAGCGCGAACCGATGTTCTCTCTCGCCGCAAGCGGCAACCCCAGCAACTGGCTTGGCCCCGTCTGGATTCTCGCCAACTACCTGGTGTGGCAAGGGCTGCGCCGTTACGGTTTTCATGACGAAGCCGGTATCCTTGCGGACAAGACAGTCCGCCTCCTGGCCGATGATGTCGCCGCCAACGGAGCGACGCACGAATACTACCATCCCGACACCGGCGCGCCGATACCGTCACCGGTCTCGCCTTCTGCGAAGTGGGCGAAGTCGTGGACTACCTTCGAAAATCTTCCAATTAGTTTCCCGGTCGAAGACGCGAGATCGTCTGGCTGACGCAACAGCTTTTCAATGAAGAGTAATGCAACCCGCTTGCTGCGCCATATAGCCGCATGGCCACCGCCGCCAATATCTGCCGCCGTCACCGCTTCGTTTTCGGACGAGCCGCACGGGCACGTCGTTCTCCCGCACGGCATTACCACCCTGATGACGGCTCACGTTCGTGGATGCGCATGGCCGGGCTTTCGCATTTCCACCCAGCAACGATTTCCCACTGATGCGAGCCTCCCGCGTGTGTTTCGTCAATCCCGGGCAGGAGCACATGCGCCGTGATTCCCGCCGGAAGCTGCAACTCGACCCGGTAACCCGTATCACCGCATCGTGCCCAATGCGCATGAATGATCCCGTGCGGTGTCGGGACGCTCACGGAAGCATGCTCATCCCAAAAACATGGGCGAAACACGATGCGTGCCCACCCTGCCGCCGTCTGCCGGATACCTCCGATAATTCTCATGTAGTGAAAAAGAGGATGCGCCGACCATGCATGCGAATGACTCTGTGTTCCTCCGTATTCTTTTAATTGTGACCACGTCGTTCCGTGCTCCGCCATCTGCGTCCAGTAATGGCGGATGTAAGCCACGATCTCCCGCTCGCATTCTCCATCGTTCCCGTCACCGCCAAACTCGTCCAATGCCGAAAACACATACGTGAGCCAGTAAATCGACGGTCCCGTTGGTGTCGTCGGTGCAGGCGGGGTCAAGGTGCGCACAAACGCCCGCAGCGCCCCGGCCAGCGCCGCCCGTCCCTCTCTTTCGGCGTCCGTGTCCGGCAGCAAACACGTCAGCAATGCCAGCGTCTGCGTGTGGATTGATTTCCGAGCGACAAGATTCCCGCTCTCATCGCAACCATCGCGCAACAACCCGTCCTCCGCATCGCGCAAACGCAGCAAATTCCCTCGCAATTCCGCCGCCCACTCGCGCAACCCCAGCGCATCGGCGGGCTCGCCCGCGAGCACATGAAGCTCCGCCGTTTTTTCGAGCGCCATCAACAACCATAAACTCAACAACGCCGGTTGTCCCCGCTGTGTCAGTTCCGCCCAGTCGAGAAACAACCAATGTCGCGGATCGAAACGCACCAGCCCTGTTTGCCGGTCCGTCCACCGCCGAAAATACCCCCACACACCCGCCAGCGTGCGCCGGATCTCCGTATCACGAAACATCTCCAGCGACCCCGTTTGCCAGAAATCATCCCAAAGCGTTATCACCCAGATCAGCGAAAAATCCGGCAAGATGCAATGATGGGCAATCGTCGGAGCGTGTCCGTAGGTGAGTCCGTCAGGTGTAGTTTGCCTGGCGATACAACGGATGCCTCGCCTGAACAGACGCGCGTCATCAACCAGGTGAAACGTGTTCCATGCCTGCACGCGCGCGTCGCCCCACCACTGCGCCTGCTCGCGCCACGGTGTGTCCACGTAGGCGTCCAGCGAACACACCTGCTGTGTGCGCGCGCATGTCTCCCAAATCCGGTTCAGCGCCTCATCCGAGCTGAAAAAACGCCCCCCCCTCTCCAGCGGATACCCGATCGTGCGCACCGTCGGCGTGACATCCAGCGACACGGACACATTGCGCGCACGAATCATCAGGTAACGAAAACCGTAAGGGTGAAAAAACGTATGGTCGTTGACCCCTGCCCGGCAAATCAACCGGCTCCCGAGCGAAACCTGTTCCTGATGCAAATGCGGCGCGACCACCCCGCGCTCCTTGTCGTGCTCCACGGTCTCGGTGAACACCGCATCGACCAATTCCCCGCCCTCTGCCCCCCCAATGCGAAGCCGCAAATTCCCCACCACCGTGTGCCCAAAATCGAACAGCCAGCTCACAAATCCCCCTGCACCCGGCAGCGGCAAACTCCCCTCTCCGCCCCCCGTTCTTCCCGCCATTTCCTCATGCCAAAGCGCCTCGCATCTCGCCACCTTGACCACGTTGCGCGTATCCATAAAACCATTCGCGCACACCCCCGTGCCGCGCCCCAGCAGGCGCGCCGGGGCGACCTCCTCCTCGGTCAGCAACGGGGTCCCGCGCGGTTCCAGCGTGTGCCACGGCTCGCAATTCCACGCCGCGTTCACGGACGGCTCCCCCCACGCCCCGCCCGCATCATGCCCCTCGTCGAACTCCGGCGACATCCAGTCATCCGGCTCCACACGGGCGTCCACATGCTCCTGGCAAAAAAGCTGGAAACTCGATGGCAATGTGTCCCGCGTCACGCCCGCCTGCCGCCGGCAAACCCACGTCTTGTCCGAAACAACCTCAACCGTCTCTCCTGAACCCGCATCCGCGCCGCACACCCACCGCCCCGAAAACAGCACCCCCGCGATCCCCGCGAACACATACTGGTAATTGCCGAACCCCGGATTGTGCGCGCGAATGGCGATGACATTGCGCCCCGCCCGCAACCATGGGGCAAGGTCAACCTCGTCGCACGGCCACGACCGCTGGAACCCTCGCGCCGGACCGCGGCATACGTAATGGCCATTCACATACAAACGGTAGGACTGATCCGCCGTCACCAGCGTCCGGGCGCGCGCGGGGGCGCGTTCCAGCGCCACGACCTTCCGGAAAATCGCGTAACAATTATGCAAGTCAAACGACAGATTACCCGGCCACATCCAGCGGGCGGACGGGACGACAAGATCGTCAAAAGCGGAGCGGGCGGCGATTTTTCCGGAAACAACAGATGAAGACATTCTTCTCATTCAAACCCGTTGCTTGACTCAAACCACACCCCGCGCAGTTTTCCGTAAACCAGCCGCGCCCCTTGCCCGGCCCCTCCCCCCCCCTCAACTATATGGAAACTTCTGAAAATACATTTTTAACCGCGAATGACCTGAAGCGGCTGCGCCGCAACCAACGCAGACGAACCAACCGCGAATGAACGCGAATAGACGCGAATGAACGCGAATAAAAACCCAATGAATCCGCAGGCTCTGTTTTATTCGCGTTCATTCGCGTCTATTCGCGGTTGGTTTGCCGGATTGGAAAAAAGATTTAAGGAACCTCCCCTATGAACACCCGGCCGCCCACCGCACGCGATCTGGCCGCCCTCGCCGGAGTCTCCCAGACCACCGTCTCCCTCGCCCTGCGCAACCACCCCCGCATCTCCCCTGCCACCCGCGAACGCATCAAAAAACTCGCCCTCGAACACGGCTACAACCGCGACCCTCTTGTCTCCACCCTCATGACCCGGCTCCGCGCCACGCGCCGCCGCCGCGATTCCGAAAAAATCGCCCTCCTCACCTGGTGGAACGCTCCCGACGACTGGCGCAAAACCCCGCACGGGCGTATCCAGTACGACGGCATGCGCGCCCGCGCCGCCCGGCTCGGATACGAAGTCGAGGAGCACTGGGCGGGCGAACCCCGCATGACCAGCACCCGCATGAGCGCCATCCTGCAAACGCGCGCCATCCGCGGCGTCATCCTCCTCTCCAAACTCCAGCCCCGCGGCCGCGTTCTCCTTGACTGGAAACACTTCGCCATTGCCGCCACCAGCTACACCATCATCCGCAACGACGTGCACCGCGCCACCCACAACTACGCGCAAGGCATGACGCGCGCCCTGCGCGAACTCCGCCACCTCGGGTATTCGCGGATAGGATACATAAACAAGCTCGACAACGAGGAACGCGTTCACGACGCCTGGCTCTCCGCCTACGCCGGCTGGCACTATCTGCATCACGGCGCGATTCCCGTCCCGCCCCTCCTCGTCCGCGAAATCGAGCCACTCGCCCTGCGTTTCTGGCTGGAGCGCCACCGTCCGCAAGCCGTGCTTGGCAGCAACCTGGAAATCCTGGAAAAAATCCGTGCCCTTGGCTGGCGTGTGCCGGAGGACGTCGGTTTTGCCGCGCTCGACTGCCTGCCCGGCATCGACGCCACCGCCGGCATCGACCAGTTGCGCGCTGCCGTCGGTGCCCGCGCCATTGAACTCGTGGCCGAGCAACTGGAAAACAACGATTATGGTCTCCCCGTGTACCCCAAGACGGTCATGATTGACGGAGCCTGGCACGAAGGCCCCACCGTGCGCCGCCTGCGCTGACCCCCCAGGTCAACGCCGGACACCGGCCCCCCGACACCAGTAGGGGCGTCGCAAGCGACGCCCGCGCCAGGCGGACAAACTGAACTGGCGTATCTCCCGTTGCGTCAGGTCCTCGCGGGCTTCGCAAGCGAAGCCCCTATCTTCGGAGCGCGTAACGTCAGGTATGTTAAAAAAAACAGGAATCCCGAAAATTTGCCTTGCCTGTCTTTTTGAGAGGCATCAGGCAAACGACCTACGTATTCCTGCGCATTTGCATCAACCGCCCGCCGTATGACCGCCGTCACCACGCACTCCTCTTCAACCACTTCCGCCATCACCGGCGAAGCATTCGGGAGCAGTACACAGACGAAAAAAGTTACACAAGTGCC
>JAISAX010000561.1 GCA_031266495.1 Opitutaceae bacterium | reverse complement strand
GGCACTTTGAAAAAGTCGTTTTAACCGCGAATGGACGCGAATAGACGCGAATTCGAAGAGAAGATAACTTTGTTGAACAAGAGCAGGTCTTCTTGAAAAACATTCGCGTTCATTCGCGTTGCCTTCGCGGTTGGTTCGTTTGTCTGGAAAAAGGAGTTTTTCAAAGTGCCCACTAGTATTCCCAACAGATGTTTCGCACTTCGATAGTGTCGGGTTTCATCAGAGCGGTGTGCCCGTCGAGGAACAATAACAAGGCGGCGCCTCCCGGATTTTCGTGGCGGAGGCGGTCGTTCAACAGGGTGTAGTTGATGGTGGCGCCGGACATTACGTTTAGCCAGGCGGGGTTGGAGTCGGACATCTCGCCAAGCGCGATGAGTTGCGAGGGCGCGCTGATTGCGGAAAGCGGAACGGCAGGATACATGAGGTCAGGGAAGGGAACGGTCCTCCCGCCGCCGTTTACGACGTAACAGAAGACAAGCAATTCGCCCGTGACCGGGTTTTTTGTGTTTGCGGTGGTTGTCGGGTCGCTTCGTCCCGGTCCATTAACCAGGTCAACGCCGGGGCGGACCAGCACGTCGGGATTCTGGAGGTAAGGCCACAGGTCAACCGGCCAGAATTTGTCCCCTGTCGTCCTGGCTTTCGGGAGCGTGTCCTTGTGTTCCGAGGCATAAAGCGAGAGCGCGGCGCCAATGTTTTTCAGGTTGGCAACACTTCGCGTCTTGAGGGCGCTCTGGCGGACTTTTCCAACGGTCGGGATAAGGATGGCGGCCAGAATGCCGATGATGGCAATGACGGTGAGCAGCTCCACCAGCGTGAAGCCGCGCCATTGGGGAGAGGAGGCGATGGCTTGGCGGAATGGCGGACGTAGTGTGTTTTTCATGATGGGGAATCAGAGGATCGGTCAGGGGGGGGGGGGGGGGGGGGGGGCAGGGCGGGTAGTGGAGGGCGTCGGAAGGCGCGGATTCGGCGCCGCTCTTCATCAGGGCGGTGACGCGATACCAGGTTTCGGAACCGTCAAAGGCATTGTCCTCGAAACTGGCGCGTCTGGATTCGCCGATACGGCGGGCGGCAACCGGGTCAAAATCGGGCGTCGCGCCGCGATAGATCCGGTAGCCCGCGAATTGCGGGTCGGCGTCCCAGAAGCGACCCTGGTTGTCGCGGGTGTCCCAGCGCAGGGTCACGTGGTTGTAGTTGCCTTTGCTGACGGCCACCAGGTTGACGACATAGGCGGCGGCGGCGTTCGCCCCGACGGGCAGGGTGACGCGTTGGCGAGGGGTTGCCTGGCCGCTGTTGCCCGAGGCGTCGCAGGCGGCAATCTCGACCCATGCCTCGGTGCGCCCGGCAAGCGGCTCAAGGTCAAACTGGCCGTCGCGGACTTGTCTGGTGAACAAGGGGGCCGGGGCGGCGGCGTCCGGGAAAAGCGATACGCGGTAGTGGTCAACGTAGAAGTTGTAGTGTTCGTCCCAGCGCAGGCGGTTGCGCGTCACGGTGAGGCGGTGGAGGGCGGGAAGCGCCGGCGGGGCGGCCTTCTTGACGGCGACGACGGTGAAGCCGGTGGCGGCGTCGGCGGGCGCCTCGACGAAGGGTTCGCCGGTGCTGGCGATGACGGAGCCGGCGGCGTCGCGCACGTCGAAGTGGGTGAACTCGCGCCAGTCGCTCCAGCGGTGCGGGAGGCCTTCCCAGATGAACGGCGACCAGCGAATGGAGACCTTGCCGCCGCGCGCCCGCTCCACTCCGATTTCGCGCACGGGGGGCGGCGCGTAGTCCTTGTAGTCGCGGTTGTAATACGGCTGGTCGGGCAACCCGGCGAGCGTGATGCGGGCGGCTTCGGCGAAGGGGCCGGCGCGAACGACAAAATTGGCCGGGTCTTTGTGGCTGCCCACGGGCCAGGCGATCGGCGTGAGGATGTGGGCGCGGAAACGCACGCACAGGCCGAGGGAACGCAGGTAGGTCTCGACGGGCGCGTTTAACGAACCGATCGGGTTCGGGTGATACTCGAAGATGCCCCAGTTGGGGTTGAGGCGGACGATTCCGGAAAACACTTTCGGGTCGGAGGCGACGCTGAAATAGGTCGTTATGCCGATGGAGCCGTCCGGTGTGTGCGCCGTCCAGGTGGCGCTGGCGCCGGCGTTGAGGCGCCCGATGCCGTAGCCTTCGCCCGCGATCTGGTGGCTGAAAATGCGTTCGCGCGGGATGCCTGCCTCGCGCAGCCAGCGGGTGTGGTCGGCGATCCAGTGGTTGACCAGTTTCTGGCGGAAGGGCGGCGTCGCGCCGCCCATGCCATACCAGGTGTTCCAGAAAAGTTCGTTGCCTTCGGCGGCAATCGCCGGGGTGAGCGGTTTCGCGCCCGGCGGGACGCGCGGGGCATCGAAGCCGCCCGCGATGTGCCCGCGCTCGCCCCCGGCGGGCAGTCCGGAGGCGTCGAGGGGCAGGCGTTCGGGGAATTTTTCCGTATCCCAATAACGGATATCCCAGGTCGTGAAGCGGGTGCCGAAGGCGTCGTTGAAGGAGCGGTTGCCGCCGTGCGGCTGGTCTGGCGAGGGATCGTCGGCGAAGACTTCCGCGCCGGGGTATCCTTCGCCGGCGCGGGGGGCGCCGGGGGCGTAGATGCCGCGGTGTGTCAGGTAATCGCGAAATTCGGTGACGGAGTACGGGCTGTAATCGCCCCAGCGCGCTCCGGCTTCGCCGCTCTGCATTTCGCATTCGATGGGGCCGCTGACGGCGAGGATTGTCTCCGGCCATTTTTTCATGGCGGCGGCGATTTTCGCCGCGCGAAGGCTGTCACGCTCCTTTCGATACTCGTGGACGGTTTTCGCGTAGCAGGAACTGACGGCGCGCACGAGGAAGTTGGAGTCGGTGGCTTTTTTCGTCGGGTCGATGTATTGTCCGTCCTGATACCACTGGACCATGCGGCGGTCGCCTTGCTCCGGGTTTTTGAAGAGTTTGTGAAAGTCCCATTCGGTGTTGTGGTGTTCGATGGCGCCGCCCTGGAGGACGAGGCCGACGCCGAGTTTGTCCGCGAGTTCGTAGGCGGCGGAGTCGTCGCCGTTGCTGATCATGGCGAAGCCGAGGCGCGTGTACAGGCCGGTGCGCCCGTGAACGCGGCGCAGGTCGTTCACGATGTAGTCGAGGTTTTCGGGGTTGTTCAGGCCGCGTTTCAGGCTGAATTCGTTGATCGGGAAATAACAGAAAGTGTTGTCGTAGGTCGGGCGCGGCAGTTCTTCCGGGGGGAGCGCGCCGGCGGTTGTGGCGGCGGTTGCGATGGCGGTTGCGATGGCGGCGGCCAGTGCCGCCAGGACTTTCGGGGTTCGGGTGATTGTCGGGATGTTCATTTTCCGGGTTTTCCGATTTTCTGATTTTTACTGGCTGACGAGGGTGACCTGGATGTCGTCGAAGAAGATCATCTGGTCTTGCCCGGTGGCGCGGACGCCGAGGAGCAGAACCGGGGGTAGCGCGGTTTTCGTGGCGGTGATGGTTGCGTGGAAGGGTTCCCAGTCCACGCGTTTCGGGGCGCCGGTGACGAGTGTCGTGTCGGTCCCGGCGTTCCTGATTTTGACGGTGAAGGTCGCGGTTTCGGAGGCGGCGTTGCGCGCGCGCACCCAGCCGGAGAGGATGTAGTCCCGGCCGGGGATGAGGGCGTTCAGGGGTTGGTGGATTTCCTTCGGTTTGTCCGCTGTGATGGAGTCCTGGATACCGAGATACGCCTGTCCTTCCTTCGCGCGGAGGCCGTTGAACATTTTCGCGCCGTCGCGTATCCAGTAATGCGGACCCGCGGAGCGCCAGCCGGCCAGCGCCTTGAGGTCGGCGGGGTTGCGGGTGTAGTTGTCCACGGTTTCCGGCAGTCCTTCAAAGCCGCCGGCCTGGAGGACGGGGGCGACTTGCTCGATGGCTCCGGGCAGGATCCGGATGTTGTCAAAAAAGACCATCTGGTCGGCTCCGGTTGCGCGGAAGGCGAGGGCGAGCGTGGCGGGGGATGCCGCCGTGGCGTCCGGCGCGATGAAGATTTTGCTGAAGAGCGTCCATGTCTGTTCGGGTGTGCCGCCGAGGAGAAGGGTGTCTCTGGCGGGTTTGGCGCCGGTTCGCAGAATTGCCGACCATGCGCCTGTTTCGGAGGCGGCGTTGCGCGAGCGGACGTAACCGGTGAGGGTGTACGGTTTCCCGGGTTCGAGGGCGGACAGTTTTTGGGCGATTTCGCACGGGCGGGCGGCGTTCACGGAGTTCTGGAGTCCGACAAAAGCGTCGCCGTCTTGCGCGGGCACGCTGAACATTCCGGATCGGGTGCGTATCCAGTAAGGCATGCCTTCGGTGGGCTGCCAGCCGTCCAGGGTGGCGATGAGGCCGGGGTTGCGGGTGTAGTTTTGTTCCGCGTCGGGCAGTCCTTCAAAACTTCCGTTCCGGAGGAGTGAGTTGAGGTCGGGCTTGGCTGCGCCGGAGGCAGCGGCTGAAGCCGCGGCGGTGGCGAGGAGAACCAGGGCAAGGGTCGTGGTTCCGGAGCAGGAGATGAAACGCATGGGATGATGGCCGGGTTT
>JAISAX010000357.1 GCA_031266495.1 Opitutaceae bacterium | reverse complement strand
AACTACGACGGCGGGAGGGGGGAGGCGTGGGGGGGGGAGGGGGGGAAGGGAAGACACGCAGAGGCGTATCCAGAAAAGTGGACAAGCTCCAGAGTGGCACGGGCATCTTGCCCGTGTTCTGAAGTGGCACGGGCTTCCAGCCCGTGGACGGCGCAAAGCGCCGCCTCCATGCCTCAATGCTGCCGCTCCCGCCACTCCCGCCGCTCCGGAACACGGGCTGGAAGCCCGTGCCACGCCGATCCGGTGGCGCGGTAGCGCCCAATCGAAAATCGAGAATCGAAAATCGAAACTCCTCACGGGCTTCCAGCCCGTGAGGAGTATGGCGGTGTGGTGGTATTCAAGAAGTGGTTGCGAGGATGGTCTGGAAGAGGAGGTCGGCGGCGAGGCGGTGGCCGCGGATATCGGGATGGTTGAGGCCGTTGGCCAGCCAGTCGTCGGTATCGGCGCCGGTGTCGCGGAGGCGGGTCCAGGCGGCGTGAATGTCGGCGCACGGAGTGTGCGTGTTGCGGGCGATGTCGCGGATTTTTTCGGCGTAGAGGGCAAGGGCGCCGTCACATTGCGCACGCAGGATGGAGTCGGCGAAATCGAGATGGCGGGGATGGATACGGGCGGGGTTTCGGCGCGTGGCCATGAAGGGTGGCGTGAGGAGAATGGCGTCGGCTTCGGTTTTTTCGCGGATGGTGGCGAGCGTTTGCGTGAGCGCGGCCTCGAAGCCGGCGAGTTTTTCGGGACCGCCGGGCGAATCGTTGAGACCAAAGGCAATGAGCACGAGATCGGGCTGGTGGCGGATGACGTCGCGGTCGAGCCGGGCGAGGGCCTGCGGAGCGTTGCTGCCGCCGACTCCGGCGTTGAGCGTGGAAAAGGTGGTCGTGGGGTAATGCTGTTCGAGCCGGGTTTGCAGGAGGCGGTGGTAAACCGCGTCGGGAGCGAGCCGTCCGTATTCCATGGCTCCTTGCGTGACGCTGTCTCCGAATGCCACGGTGAGGACGGGCGCGGCGGTGGCGTCGAGGGCTTTTTCGCGGATGCGCTGGTGGAAGTGGTGCATGGTTTTCAGGAGCGGGCGAAGAGGAGTTCGCGGAGGTAGCGGGTGGTGGCGGTGGCGTCGCCGGCGGCGATGAGTTGCCGGAGATCGTCGCGGCGGGCGTCGGTGAGGAGGGCTTCGAGGTCGCGCAGGAAGGCGACGCTTTCACGGACGGCGGCGGCGCCGTCCTCGCGGTAGGGGTATTGGTCCATCGAATACCAGCCGGCGTAGCCGGTCTCGCGAAGCCAGTGGAGGAGTTCGAGGTATTCGACCACATGCACGGAGCCGACGATCATGTCGTCGTCCCACGAGCGGTAGTTGTCATTGAAGTGCATGTGGAACAGTTTTTTCCCGTAATGCTGGAGCAGGACGGCGGACTCGGCCACGTTCTCGCCGGCCATGAGGGCGTGGCCGACGTCGATGCACACACCGACGTTTTCCATGCCGGTCTCGCTGGCCATGAGAAGCGTGTCGGCGGCGCGGGCATGGAAGGAAAAATTACGCGGTTCCTTGGGCTTGTATTCGAGGGCGTAGCGCAGATCGGGGAATTCGCCGGCCACGGTGCGGATGTTTTCCGTGAGGTGGGCGCGCTGGGTGCGATAGTCGGCGGTGAGCGGATAATCGTAACCGTCCTGCCCGAGCCAGAGGTTGATGAGCGGGCAGCCGGTTTGCCGGGCAATGCGGGAGACGGCGCGGCATTCTTCAAGCGCCTGGCGGCGGGTGTCGGCGGACTTGGCCGAGAGACTGCCGAGTCCCCAGCGCTTTTGCGAAAACAGGTCGGGAATGATGGATACGCAGGCGAGTCCGGCGTCAGTGAGATGGGCGTGGATGTCGCGGGCGTTTTGTTCGGTGATGTCCCAGGTGCCGACGAGTTCAATGCCTTTGATGCCGGGGATGGCGGCGGCCTGGCGGATCAGTTCGGGTTTGGGTGGCACGTCTTTGTAACCGGTCGGAAGAAAGCGGTCGCAGGTGTTGCCGAGGTTGCCGAGGATGACAGAGTAGCGGGTCATGGAAATTAAGAATTAAGAATTAAGAATTAAGAATCAGGAATTATGAATTACAGGCGGGGGGGGGGGGAGACGGGTTGGGTGATGGTGATGCCGGGCGGGGCCTCGATGGCGGTGGCGAGGCGGCCGTCGTCCTCGCGATGCCAGCTCACGCGTATCCATCCGCCGGCGACAGGGAGAGCGCCCTGGAAGGCGTTGTCATGAAGATCGGCGGGCGGACGCGGATCGAAGCGGAATTCACGCTGACCGGGCGCCGTGGCGGTGAGGCCGAGCAGGTATTTTACGTAGTATCCGAGAATCCAGGTCGCGAAGGGATGGCAGCGGCTGCGGGTCGGGGAATCGGGATTGCCGGAGTATTCGGGAAAATGTTCCCAGGCTGTCCTGTCACCGGCGGCGAGCATGGGCGTCCACTTGTCACGGATGACCTGGAAAATGGTTTCAACGTCGTCCCGTCGGTCGAGGAATTCGAGGATGTAGAAGAGACCCATGGGGCTGCCGAAGGGAAGGAGCGCCGGGTCCTTCGTCCGGAGCCGGCGATGAAACCGGGCATGCCATTCGGGGGTGCCTGCGCCATGAAGGGCGAGCGCAGCGTTGCTGACCTGGCTGCTGACGGGTGAAAGGGTGCCGTCCGTATGGAGGCTGTCGGCGTAGGCGTCGCGGTCGGGAGACCAGAGGTGGCGGTCAATGGCGGCGGAAAGGGATTCGCGTGCCGCACGCCAGCAGGCGATGCAGGTCGCGGGGGCGTGAGCGTCTTGCCCGATTTCAGGCTTCAGTCCTTCAGCCTTCAGCATTTCCCCTGCGAGGTATTCGCCGGCCTCGAGCGCGCCGAGGAGCAGGGCTTGTTCTCCGGAAATGATGGGGTGCTTGTCATCGCGGCCTTGTCCCCAGTCCATGAGATGCCAGCAATCGTAGGGGTCGTGCCAGCGGAGGAGGCCGAGGGTGGGGTCGATCATGCCGAGAGCTTCTTCGAGGCCGCGGGCAACCTGGGGGAACACGCGTCCGACGAAGGCGCGGTCGGCGGTGTGCCAGTGGTAATCGCGGCAGAGGAGGATCCAGTGAAAACTGAATACAGGAATGCGGTTCTCCCAGGTGCTGGGAGTATGGGAACGCACGAGGCCGGGGTAAAGCGGGTCGCGGGTGTAGTGCTCGATGGTGTTTTTAAGGATGGAGAGGTTGCGGAAAGTGGCGAGGTCGGCGAGGGCGCCGAGGCGGTTGTCGAAATTCCAGTTGACGGCTTCGTAGGTGGGGCAGTCGGTGAGCGTGTCGTCGGTGGCCGAATACAGGGTGTGTTCGCAGAGGGCGTGAATGGCGTCGAGCGTGACATCGCCCGTGCGGATGGAGGCGGCGGGCAGGTTGCCGCAGTGGGCGGAGTGGATACGCAGGTCGCGGATTTCCACGGGAGCGCCGCCCTGGTGATGGATGGCGATGTAGCGGACGCCGTAAGCGAAAAAACTTTCAAAATGCTGCCAGCCGTCGCGTAACCGGTAACGAATGACGTTGTTGATGGCCCCCGGCCAGACGATGCGGAGCGGCGCGCCGGGCGCGAGGGATTCGAAGAACGAAAAAATGAGGATGTCGCCGGCCTTGCCGAAAGCGGAAAAGGCAAGCCATC
>JAISAX010000363.1:0-2500 GCA_031266495.1 Opitutaceae bacterium | reverse complement strand
CGGAGGCGTTTGCCGGCAATAAGGGCAATGAGGGCTTCGACGGATTGTGTGGCGAGTTTCTCCGTTGGCACATGCACGCTGGTGAGCGACGGGGCCATCATTCGCGCCAGGATCGAGTCATCGAAACCAACTACGGAGAGGTCGCCTGGAATGGTGAGTTTGCGGGCGAGAATCGCCTTGGCCGCTCCGACGGCCATCAGGTCGTTGGCCGCAAAGATAGCGGTGCAGCCGCGCTCGACAAGCGGTTGGGCGGCGGCATAGCCCGACTCGAATGTCCATGCGCCGTGTTCGATGGCGGCAGGCGGCAGTTGGCGTTCTTCAAAAAACGCCATGTAGCTTTGCAGGCGTTCATCGGTGTCGGCTTCGGAAGGGGGGCCGGAGATGAATCCGATATGGCGATGGCCGAGTTTCCAGAGGTGCGAGAGGCCAAGCTCCATGCCGCGCCGGTAATCGAGGCGCAATGTGTAGCCGGGCGAGGGGCGCATGTAGTGGATGTAGGGGCGCGTGACCTTGCACTCGACAAAAACTTCGTCGCCGAGGACGGGATCGAGGTTGAGGATGCCATCCACCACACCTTGCGAAAACTCGGAGAGGTAGGCACGCGCAACTTCGGGACTGTGATCGGTGAGACCGAGAAGGAGTTTGTAGCCGTGCGCGAGCAGGCAGCTTTCCATGGCTTCAATGACGGCTCCAGTGTAGGGGTTGGCGAGTTCCCGGACGAGGACGCCGATCTGGAAACTTTTCTTGAGGCGAATGGCCCGCGCCATGGCGTTGGGCCGGTAATCGAGTTCGCGGGCGATGCGCTGGATGCGTTGTGTCATTTCGGAGCTGATACGCGATTCGACGGCCTTGCCGTTGAGGACGACAGAGACCGAACGGATGGATACTCCGGCTTGTTGCGCGATTTGTTTCAGCGTGACCATGTTCGCAAACGGAACTACTCCGGATGGAAGAAATAATGCAACACCGGGAAAAGGTGCGCCGGAAATGTGTGCGCATCTCAAAGAGTGGACAGGCGCCGAAGAGATGCCCACCACTGAGGTTCGAGCGGCGGCAGCCGCCTTGGAGTGCGGCGCTCCTGCGCCGCTTTTGCCGCTTTTGCCGCTTTTGCTTTTGGAAACGTCGATGCCTTGATGCCGTGGGAAAGCGGCAGAGGACTGCCGCACTCCAAGGCGGGCGGGACGCCCGCGCCACGTCGGAACGGCGAGGCAAGGGGCGAGGCGCTTCGCGCCTCGTCGCAGCGGCTGGAATGCCGCCGCTCCTGCTCCGGTTTCGCGTATCTTCAGTTACACCATTCAGTTACATCATTCCATTACTCCGCAGACGTGCGAGCGCGGGCTGGCGGAAATGTGGCGGTGTTCCCCGCACGTGGCTCAATGTGCGATTCCTTCCGGGTGGTTCACCGGTGGTTCACCGGGACTTCACCGGAGTTTCACCGGGGTAGTTGATTTTCCGGCACAAGGACAACCTTTCCGATGTTTTCCTGATTCTGTAGAATCGCGTGGGCTGCCTCCGCGTGCGTGCGCATCGGCAGCGTCTGGTGAATGACCGGGCGGAGTTTCCCTGTCGCGAATTTCTCCCAAAGTAACGACTCCAGCCCGGCCAGGATTTTTGCTTTCTCCTCCGACGTGCGGCTGCGCAGCGTGCTGCCGATCAGCTTGAGGCCGCGCCGGAAAAATGCGTTCATGTCGATCTCCGTCTTCGCTCCGCCCAATGTCGCGATCACGATCCAGCGTCCGCCCGGCGCCATCTTGATGACGTTCGCTCCGAGTCCGGGCCCGGCCACGCAGTCCATGGCGATGTTCACCGGATGTTTGTCCATGATCGCACCCAGGTCGTCCGTCCGGCGGTTGACGACAATGTCCGCTCCGATGGTTCGGACGAAGCGCGCTTTTTCTTCCGAACCGACGGTGGTCATGACCGTGGCGCCAAGTTCCCTGGCCAACTGGATGGCGGCGATGCCGAGTCCGCTGGCGCCCGCCTGAATCAGGACGGTGTCGCCTGCTGTCATGTCACCTTCGATACAGAGGTTGAGCCATGACGTGGCGAACACTTCTGGAATCGCCGCCGCCTCCGCCATCGACAGGCCGGGCGGGACGGGCAACGCCATGCCCGCGGGCACGGCCACTTTTTCCGCATAACCGCCGCCGCCAAGCAGGGCGCACACCGGGTCGCCGCGCCGGAACCGTCCCCGCGCGGGCGCTTCGAGCACGATGCCCGCGACTTCGAGGCCCATCCATTCCGGCCAGCCGGGCGGCGGCGGATATTCTCCGGCCCGCTGCATCAGGTCCGCGCGGTTCAGCGCCGCCGCGTGCACTTCGACCAGCAGTTCGTTTTCCTTCGCCACCGGATCGGGCACTTCACTCCAGATCAGGCGCTGTTGTCGGTCAATGAGGATGGCATGCATTTTGTATTACATTTTAAACTACACCGGCGCGTGCGCGCGGGGGGGGGGGGGGGGGGTGGGCGAACAATCGGGAAGGTCAAACCGGCCCAGACC
>JAISAX010000259.1 GCA_031266495.1 Opitutaceae bacterium | reverse complement strand
CTCCGCTGCTGGGGGGCGCGCCGCGGGGGCGGGGGCGGGCGCGGGGGCCCCCCCCCCCGGGGAGATGGCTTGGGAGCAAGCAGACCGATGCCGGGATCAGACTGGAGGTCCCGGTTGCCGATAAGTGCGGCCAGAAATTGCTGCCTGCGAGATTCGATCATGCGGAGTAACAACGTTAATGTATCCATACATATAGCCTGGATTGCGGGATTGCGGCAATGCCGATGAATCGTTACACGTAACGAAAATCCGATTCTCCTCCCGATTTCTCCCCCCCCCCCCCCGACACACATATGACCACCGCCGATGCATCCGAACCCCGGGCACAACCGGTGTCGCCAACCATCCGCGAACTGGCGGCGACATTGGGCGTCAGCCACAACACGGTGGCGCGAGCGTTGCGCGACGACCCGGAAATCGCTCTCGTCACCAAAAACCGGATACTCAAGGCCGCCAGGGAAGCCGGCTACCGGGCGAATCCCCTGGTGAGCGCGTTGATGCACCGGGTCCGCAGACGGGGAAAACCGGGCGCGAGCGGAGAGGTAATCGGGTTCCTGACGAGCTATACGAGCGAAGACCAGTGGCGGACGCACCCGTCATTGAGCGAGCACTACCGGGGCGCGCATGCCCGGGCGGAGGAACTGGGGTTTCGGTTGCAGCCGTTCTGGCTGGGGACGGGCGGGGTGGACTCGGCCCGGGTCGGAGGAGTGCTGCGAGCGCGGGGCATTCGGGGAGTGATCATTGGCCCGGTGCTGGCGGAGTATCATCCGTTTCGCCTCGACTGGGATCATCTTGCGGTGGTGGCCATCGGCACCGGATTCCGGCAGGTGCCGGTTCACCGGATCACGCATCACCAGACGACGGGGATGCAGACGTGTTATGCGCACTTGCGGCAGTTCGGGTACGGGCGGATCGGTTTTGTGAGCCATCTGTCCGACGATTCCCGCATCAACCATCTGTGGCGCGCCGGTTACCTGGCGGCGCAGCAGGTACATGGTGGCGACCGCCTGGAGATTTTTTTCACCGGGAGTTACGAGGACCCCGCACCTGTCCGGAGCTGGTTGAAGCGTGAGAAACCGGATGCGGTCATCGGGACGTGGGTTCATCCCCTGTTGCAAGAGTTGCAGGTGAGGATTCCGGAACGGCTGGGCTTTGCCAGCCTCGACATCATGACGGCGCAACCGGGTCAGCTCGCCGGCATCTGGCAGGACAACGAACGCATCGGGGCCGTGGCGATGGATTTGCTGGCAGGGCAGATTTACCGCAACGAAACCTCGCTGCCGAAGATCCCGACCCTGACCCACATGGAGGGGACGTGGATGGACGGGCCGACGGTGCAGCGGCAGGCGGGTAAACGGTCTCCGCTCACGAAGCGGTTGCAGGAATCGGTATCACGGAAAAACGGGAGCCGGAAGCGAGGCGCCATGTCCCGATCTCACCGGGCGCAAGCGGCGCCTCGGCCGGCAGCGTGACCGGTTGCCCGCAAAGCCGGATAACCAGTGAAGAGGGATCCACGGATAGAGCCGAAGCATTCTGCAAACGAAGCTCCAGCGTGTTGTTTTCCTGTGGCGCAAGCGCAAGGAGGCGTATATCCGGGTTGTCGATACGCAGGAGCGAGCCGGTGACGGGTATCGCCGGCGATGGCTGAGCCGGCGAATGCGCGGGGACGGTGAGGATGACGGGCGGCTCCTCCAGTTCGTCGGCGAGGCGGGGGAGCGCCGCGAGGTCGGGTGTGAGGAGAGCGCGGAAAATGTGTTCGCCGAGGTCGGCGCAGGGTTGCCAGGGGCGTTCGGTCGGGGCGCGGTTGACGTCGCTGCCGTAACGCGAGGTGCGGGCGATGGTGGCGCGGAGTTCCTCCTGCGTGGTGTCGAAACCGTAAAGGGCGTTGCTCGCAAAACCGACGGCGGATGGGGCGCCTTCCACACCGGCACGCACCCAGCGTCCGCCGGGAACCTCGCCGCAGGGCGCGCGGCGTACGGTGCCGCCGGGGACGGCAAACTCCGCCTCGCCATTGCTCCCGGTTGCCGGGAGGACGAGTTTCATGCGCACGCCGCGATCCGCGAGGAAGGCGCGGGCGCGAAGTTCGATGTGGTTACCGCCGGGAATGGTGTAGAGTGTGAACTCGAGGGTGCTGCGATATTTTTTCCCGGCGAAGCGGACCCAGGTGGCATGGCGCAGGGGGCCGGTTTCGAGAACGGCGGTATCGGCAATGACAAGACGTTCGAGTTCGTTGGTGAGGAGCCAGGAATCGGGTTCCTCGCCCATGCCGCCCCACGCGCCCCAGGTGTCGGCGTAGAGGCGGACTTGCAGGCCGGCGGGGAGCCAGGGAGTGGCGGTGCCGTCGGGCGCGTTGCGGGTGAAGTGGATGGCAGAGGAACCAACCTGTGCGCTGGTGACGAAGGCGCCATGCGGAGAGGCAGCGCTCACGGGCTGGAAGCCCGTGCCACTTCGGAGTGGCGAGGCAACGTCCACGGGCAGGGATGCCCGTGCCACGCCGGTTGCGGGCGGGACGCCCGCGCCACTTCCGAGCGGGTCGAGGCCCATTTGCAGCAGCGTCCAGCCCATGGGCGGTATTTCGACCGGGACTACGGCGCGGCGTCGCCAGAGCAGATCGATCATGCTGTCGTTTTCCTCGTGGATGAGCTGGAAGGGCAATGGTTTCCCGGTGGCGGCTTCGGTGACGGCGACCGGAGCCTTGTCGTGTGCTCCATGATACGTCCAGACCGGACGGTAATCGAGCGGGACCTCGACCTCGATGTGTTTGCGCAAGATCCAGGGGTGCGGGTTCCAGATCAGGACGGGTTGCGGCAACGGGTGGTCGTCGGGAACCGGCCAGGCGCCGGCGCGGGTGTCGATGCGGGAGGCGAGCGCGGTGAGGGCGGCGGTTTCGGCGCGCTGCGCGGCGGTGAGGACGGAGCCGAGCCGGGCGAGCTGGTCATCGTAGGCGCGCTCGATGCTGGTGCCGGGCAGGATGTCGTGAAAGGCGTTGAACAACAGTGTGTCCCAGGCGGCGGCGAGCGTGGCACGGGCATCCTGCCCGTGGGTTTTTGTGGCATGGCCATCCTGGCCATGTTGCCCGGAATCATGGGCTGGAAGCCCATGACACTTCACGGGCAAGGATGCCCGTGCCACTTCGGAAGCGGGCGAGACGCCCGCGCCACATATGGCCGCCGTCCGCTCGGCGCGGAGGAGGGCGGCTTCGGCGCGGCGGTACGTGTATTTGAAACGGGATACGGAGGCGGAGCAGCCGCGCAGGCAGAAATTGAGTTCGCCTTCGTGCGTGTCGATGAAGTCGTCGCCGCGCCAGGCGAGTTCGGCGCGGAGGTCGGCGAAAAGTTCATGCAGGCCGGAGTGTTTGACGTGGATTTCCGGATGCGCTTCGGCCCAGGCGCGGATTTCGCGCAGGTGGGCGCGGGAGGGTCCGCCGCCGTGGTTGCCGAGTCCGTAGAACAGGGCGACGGTTTGCAGTCCTTCGGTTTCGGCGCGGGCCAGGCAGGCGTCGAGCCGTTTGTCGATGTTGGCGCGCTCGCTCGCATACCAGCCATCGTGCGGGCGATACGCGAGGATGCGGGCGCCGCCGCCGCGGCCTCGCCACCAGAAGGCTTGCTGGCGCAGGGGCAGGATTTTGTGCTGCGGACGGGTGAAGGCGAAGCTTTCCATGCCGGCGGCGGCAAGGATGTCGGGCAGGCCGGCGGAGTGGCCAAAGGAATCCGCCGCCCAGGCGGCGGTGACCTCGACGCCGAATTTTTCCCGAAAGTAGCGTTTGCCGCGCACGAACTGGCGCAGGAGGGCTTCGGTGGAGGGGAGGTTGGTGTCGGGCTGTATCCAGTTCCCTCCGACAATGTCCCAGCGGCCGGATGCGGCGTGTTCGCGGATTTCGGCAAAGAGGCCGGGCGCGTGGCGCTCGATGTAATCGTAGATGGCCGCCTCGCCGCGGATGAAACGGAAGTCGGGAAACTCGCGCAGCATCGCCGACATTGCCCGGCAGGTGGCGATGCCTTCGTTCATGCCTTCGCGCCAGTCCCACAGCCATACCGGATCGATGTGCGCACTGCCGATGAGGTGCAGGGTGATCGGGGCGGCGACCGTCGCGGAATGCGCTCCGGACGGGACCGGACGCGTTTTCGCGGCAGGCAACGGGTTGTCGGGCAAAAGGACGGCGCTGGGCATGGGAGGCGACGGTGAAAATTTTTGTATCATTGTAAATACCAATTTTGAGCATGTTCCGAAACTGCCATGCATTTTCTTTGACGGAAAGAGGTTGTCGAGTGCATCCCGGTATTTTCAGATTACTTCGGTTCAATCTGTCGAACCCGGTTGACGGCCTTTCTTGACCTTTCTGGTATGCCCGGTAATACAAATGAAGCACAAACCAATGTCTTCCATCACACCCGATTTCACCGCCGCCGCCGCTGCCGCCGCCACCGTCTCTACCACTGCTATCGACGAAGCGCTCCTGCCGGCGTATGCCCGGGTGGCGCGCGAGGTGCAGGCGCGGCTGGCCAACATGAAGGTCGGGGACCGGTTGCCGCCGGAGCGGCAGTTTTGCGAGGAGTTGGGGGTGAGCCGGGTGACGCTGCGCAAGGCGATGGAATCGCTGCATCGCGAGGGGTTTTTGCAGACGCGGCGCGGCGGCGGCACGCGGCTGGCGCGCGCGGTGGCGCCGCCCCGGAGGACCGGGCTGACGGCGCACCGGCTGATCGGCCTGGTGGTGCCCACGGTGGAGAATTCGCTCATCTCGCGCATCGTGCGCGGGGCGGAGGCGCTGGCCGCGGAGCGCGGGTTCCATGTGGCGCTGGCGCACGATCACGGGGACATGGATTACCAGTTGCAACAATTGCGCCGTATGCTGGAGGGTGGCGTGGGCGGCGTGGCGGTTTTTCCGGATACAGGGAATGTGGTGCGGGCGGAGTTTCACGAACTGATCCGCCGGTTCGGCGCGCGTTCGATCCCGCTTGTAATGATCGACCGCTACGTGCCGGGCGTGGACGCGCCGGGCGTGATGTCGGACAATGTGGCGGGCATATACGCCGCCACCGAGCACCTGATCGCAAGCGGGCACCGGCGGCTGGCGTTGCTCGCCTTTGGCGAGGAGGGCGGTGTGACGGATCGCGAGCGTCGCAAGGGGTTTTTTCAGGCCCTCCAGGATTACGGTCTGGCGCCGCAACCGGCGCACGAGGCGGCGCTGGGCACACGCGGCCACGAAGACTCCGCCCGCGAAGCCGTGGCCGCATGGCTGGAGGCCGACGCCGCGCAGGCCCGGCAGGAAACCGGCGGCCTGGTCGCCGACGGGATTTTTGAGGGTAACAGCGTCATGGAAAACGCTGCGCGTCCGCGCTTCGACGGCATCGTGTGCATGCAGGACAACATGGCCTACGGCGCGTTTCTCGCCTTGCGCGATGCCGGGCTTTCGGTGCCCGCGGATGTGTCGCTCGTCGGTTACGACAATCTCGACCGCGAGCTTTTCCAGGCCGCCGGCCTGCGGCTGACGAGCATCGACCAGCCGGCCGAGGAAATCGGCCGCGAGGCGGCCGCGATCCTGATCGACCGGATCGAGGGGTTGCCCCGCGCACTCACGCCGGCCACGGCCGCAACCGCCGACGCCGTTGGCAGCGGACGCGCGCAGCATGTGTTGCTCAAGCCGCGGCTGGTGGTGCGGGAATCGTAGGAGCCGTAATGAAATAAACAGAGCAAATCTGCTTGGTCTTGAAGAGCGAGCCAGCGTCGCTGACTCGGTCATTTACCTCGGTAAACTCCCTCGCCAGCTCCTTGGCTCCCTCTTCAATCCCGGCGCATCTTTGCTCTGTTTATTTCATTACGGCTCCTAGCGCCGGGGGCGGGGGGGGGGGGGAGGAGTACGGGAAAGAGGATCCTGCGGATTCGGCGGCAGGCTTGCCCCGTGGCGAGAAAGCCGGGAAAGTCGCCGTCGCCATGACCGCTTCGTCCGACACACCCGTTACACCCGCCTTGCCCAAATTGCCGATCGGAATCCAGTCGTTCGCCGACCTGCGCAAGAATGGGTATCTCTACGTTGACAAGACCGACGCCATCCAGCGCCTCATCGAAAGCGGCAAGGTTTTTTTCCTGTCCCGTCCGCGCCGCTTCGGGAAATCGCTTTTGTTGAGCACCATCGAGGAAGTTTTCAAGGGCAACAAGACGCTCTTCGAGGGGCTGGCGATTCACGGGCTGCGCGACTGGGCACAGAAACATCCCGTCATCCGCATCGACTGGACGGTGCTCGGCCACGCCTCCCCGCAGGAGATGGAATCGAGCACGCGCAACTTTTTCCGTCGCATCGCCGACGACCATGGCATCACGCTCGCCACCGAATACTCTCGCGACAATTTTGCCGAACTCATCCTCGCCCTCCATCGCAAAACCGGCTCGCAGGCCGTTGTAATGGTTGACGAATACGACAAGCCCATCCTCGACGTGCTCGACAAAACGGAGGACGCCGAGGCCATCCGGAAATTCCTCAACGCTTTCTACGGCGTCCTCAAGGGCAGCGACGAACATCTCCGCTTCGTCTTCCTGACGGGCGTCACGAAATTCGCAGGCGTATCCGTTTTTTCGGGGCTAAACAATCTGTCCGACATCACGCTGCATCCGGATTTCTCGACCATCTGCGGCTACACGCAACAGGAACTGGAAACCTGTTTCGCCGGACACATCGCCGGAACCGCGACGGAGCTGGACGCCTCGCCCGGCCAGCTCCTGCAGCACATCCGCCGCTGGTACAACGGCTACTCCCGGGATGGCAAAAACTCCGTTTACAACCCTTTCTCCACTTTGCGTTTTTTCAGTGTCCGCGAGTTTGCCAACCACTGGTTCCAGACGGGCACGCCGACGTTTTTGATCAACATCCTCAAAAAACGCGGACAACTCGCCCCGATCCTCAGGCCCTTTGAAGCGCGGACGCTCGACATGGGCAGTTACAATCCCGACAAAATGAGCGAGGTGCCGTTGTTGTTCCAGACCGGATACCTGACCATCAAAAAAGCCGTCCGCTCCCTCGACGGCACCACCTACACGCTCGGCGTGCCCAACGACGAGGTCAACGAGTCCTTCCTGGAGTGCTGGCCGTGGCGTTTGTTGGCAAACGTATCTCCTGTCGCATCGAGTCCGGTGCGAAGTCCGGCTCCGGATACGCCCTGCGGCGCGCCGACAAGCGGCGGCCTTGCCTCCGGACTGCGTGGCTGATGTTACTGACTGATGTTACGCGGCAGGCGGCGTGGCACGGGCTTCCAGCCCGTGTTCTGGAGTGACTGGTGCCCCCCCCCAAAAAAAAAGGGGGGGGGGGAAGGGGCGGCGCTTCGCGCCGTCCACGGGCTGGAAGCCCGTGCCACGCCGGAACGGTGAGGCAACGCTTGCGGGCGAGACGCCCGCGCCACTTCAGTTACTGACGTTACGTGAAGTGCGCCCCTGCAAAAACATCAGCCGCGGCGACGGCCGCCGCCGCTCCGGGGGGGGGGGGGAGGGGAGTCACTCTGTCTTTTTGGCCCGCACGAGCAGGAGCGCGCGGTCGTCGTCGCGGGGGGCGAGCGTGCAGAATTGCCTCAGGTGGCGGTCGATGCGCTTGAGGATTTCGTCGAGCGGCAGGCCGGCGCAGCGGGCGAGGGCGGTGGCAAGGCGTTCGCGCCCGAATTCCTCGCCGGAGATGTTGCAGGCTTCGTTCACTCCGTCGGTGTAGAGCGCGACCAGGTCGCCTGGCGCCAGGTGCACCGTTGCTTCGCCGAGCGTCGCGTCAAAAATATCCGCCGGCGCCATGCCGAGCGCGAGGCCTCCTTCGGATAGTAGTCCGGGGGCTGCCGGGGCTGCGTTTTCCGCGTCCGCGTCCGCGCTTGCGCTTGCGCGCAGGAGGAGCGCGGGTTCGTGGCCGGCCCGCGAGTAGCGGAGTTCCAGCGTATCCAGATTCACGATGCCGTAGAAGAGTGTGATGTACATGCGCGGGGGCATGTCGGGCTGGAGGGCGCGGTTGACGCGGCGGAGGACGGCGCCCGGCGATACTTCTCCCTGGGCGCATTGGCGGAGGCTGGCGCGGCAGGCGGCCATCATGAGAGCGGCGGGGGCGCCTTTGCCGGATACGTCGGCGATGACGATGCCGCAGTGGCGGGCGTCCACCGCGATGACGTCGTAGTAGTCGCCGCCGAGGTGGCGCGAGGGTTGCGAGAGGGCGTTGACTTCGAGGCGGGCGAGGGGGGGGAAGACGTTGGGCAGGAGGTGTTGTTGCACGTCGCGGGCGAGGGTGAGTTCGCGTTCGCGGGCGGCGCGGTCGCGGTCTTCGGCGTCTTTGCGCGCGGTGATGTCGGTGATGACGCCTTCGTGGTGGGTGACGTTGCCTTGCGCGTCGACGCGGACGATGGTGTGGTCGTCCACCCAGCGGATGGTGCCGTCGCGGCACTGGACGCGGTATTCCTGGGTGTATTCGCGGTGGGTGGAGGCGGCGTGGGCTTCCACTTCGGCTGTCACGCGGTCGCGGTCGTCGGCGTGGGTGATGTCGCGAAAGGTGAGTTTGCGGTGGGTGAAGTCTTCCGGTCCGTAGCCGAACTGGCGGACGCTTTGCGAGACGAATTCCACGGGCCAGCCGGGGTCGGCGCGCCAGAGGACGACGACGGAGGGGGAGCGGTCAACGATGCGCGCCATTTCCTCAAGGCGGCCGAGCGCGGCGCGGAGTTCTTCCTGGGCTTTGCGGCGGATGCTGATGTCGCGCGCGACGCCGAAGTAGGCGCGGCGTCCGTCGCGGTCGGTGTAGGTGGAGCCGGTGCTGGCGTGCCAGCGCCAGGTGCCGTCTTTGTGGATGGCGCGGTATTCGATGGAGCCGGGGCTGGTGCCGTTGCGCAGGGTTTCGTGAAAGAAGGTGAGGCAGTGGGCGCGGTCGTCGGGGTGCACGACTTCGGTGAAGCGGTGCCCGAGTACTTCCTCGACTTTGTAGCCGAGTTTGGTGGTGAGGGCGCGGGAGACGAATTTGACGCGGCCTTCGGGGGTGATGGCGTAGAGGATTTCGCTGGCGGTCTGGAGGTAGGTGCGCCAGCGGGCTTCGGTGCTGCGGAGTTCCTGCTCGGCGTGGCGCCGGGCGGTGATGTCTTCGAGCATGGCGAAGTGGTGGGTGACGTGGCCGTCGGCGGAGCGTAGCACTACGACGGTGAGGCTTGTCCACACGGTGCGTCCGTCGGGGTGGAAGTAGCGTTTTTCGAATGTGAAGCGGTCGCGTTTGCCGGCGTAGATTTCGGCGGTGAGTTCCGTTTGCCTGGCCCAGTCGCCGGGGTGGCTGACGCGGCGGATGTTGTCGATGTCGAGGGCTTCGTCTTCGCTCAGGCCGATGATTTCGCAGAAGCGCCGGTCGGCGTGGTTGAGGCCGGGGGTGCCGTCGGGGTTGAAGGAGCGCCAGCTCATGCCCATTGGCGAGTTGCTGAAGAGGAGGTGCGGTTCCTGGGTCCGGGCGGCGAGTTCTTGTTCGGCGCCGGTCAGCCGGGTCACGTCCGTGCGGAGCGCGAGGTACCCGGCGGGGCGGCCGCTTTCGCCTTCGCCTGGCAGGGGCAGGATGGTGGTCCGCACCCGGTAGTGGTGGCCGTCTTTGGCGCGGTTGCAGATCGTGCCCTGCCAGACTTCGCCCGCTGTGATGGTTTTCCAGAGTCCGGCGTAAAACCCGGGCGGGTGTTCTCCGGATTTGACGATGCGGTGGGTCTGCCCGATGAGTTCGTCGCTCGAGTACCCGGACATCTGGCAGAGGTGGTCGTTGACATAGCGGATGATTCCGTCGGCATCGGTCACCGCCGTGATGGCGTGTTCGTTGATCGCCTCCCGCAGCCACTGCCACCAGCCTCCCTTGACCCCGGGAAGTGGCGGTGTATTCGGCGTGAGTGGTTGATATGGCATGGCGGTCAGAATAATGGGGGGTGTTGTTGGCAAGGTGAACCTGAATCGTCGCTGGCTGAAAGCTGAAAACGGCACACTCGCCAAAACGGGAAAACCGTAAAACCGTAAAACCGCAGGGATAACCTGGACGGCTCTGGTCCTATGAACTATGAAGGTTGCTCAGGAATATGGTGACACATCGTCGGGGTTTCGCGCTTTGACCTTGTTCCGGTTGCCGGCCTGAACGCAGATAAGTACCTCGCGCCACCGCCACCGGAGGGACGGTTTCGGGACCCCCCCGAAAACGCCCCCAGGCAAATGTGGCCGGGAGGGCGTCCCTGCGGCGCCCGCCTCCTTCCCATGCCGCTTCCTGTCCAGTCCATTTGTTTTGTCCACCCGGCCCGCCCGCCATTCCACCGGCGGGCGCGGACATTCCCCGGCGTCCGTGGAAAATCCCGCCATGACGGAGGAGAAAAAAACAACCACCAACCAACCATCAACAAGCAACCAACACATAAAAATGAATACACAAAAGAAGACAGGGATGGCGGCGCTGCTGGCGACGCTGGCCATGACGGGGGCGACAGCCTTCGGAGCGATCGACATGGCGATGGTGAAGGTCGGCGATGCCGGCAACACGGCGGACAGCACCGGCTACGGAGCGGTAAGCTACGAGTACTATATCGGCACGTACGAGGTGACGAACGCACAATACGCAGCGTTTCTGAATGCGGTGGCGCAGCAGAGCGATACGTATGATCTCTACAATGTGAGCATGGGGAACAACGCCGACTACGGAGGGATTACCCGTTCGGTCGAATTCGGATCCGGAAACTACGAATATACGGTGAAGGAGGGGTGGGGAAACAAGCCGGTGAACTACGTAACGTTCTGGGATGCGGCGAGGTTCACGAACTGGTTGACGAACGGAGCGACGTCCGGGGCGAGCACGGAGACGGGCGTGTACACGCTTGGAGGGGAGAAGACTCCGGCGAACGGCAGCATAACGCGGAATGCGGACGCGTGGGCGGCGGGAGGGTTTGCGATAGCGAGCGAGGACGAGTGGTACAAGGCGGCGTATTACAACGGAAACGACGCCGGCACTTACCGGATGTATCCGGTGACGGGTACTCTGAGCCAGGACAACGCGAACTACTACGACAGTTCCAATTCCGGGGAAGAATACGCGATGCCAGGGGGCACGTACATAGCGGATGTGAATCAGTACGACTATATGACAGGTGCGAGTTCGTTTTACGGGACGTATCAGCAGGGGGGGAACCTCAGGGAATGGAACGATACTCTTGTTGCTGCTGCCAATATTGTTCGTGGCGGCGCGTTCGGCAGCTCCGACAGCGGCCTCGCCACCTCGGCGCGCAGCACCATCCTCGCGAACGTCGAGAACTACTACATGGGTTTTCGTGTCG
>JAISAX010000217.1 GCA_031266495.1 Opitutaceae bacterium | reverse complement strand
CTGCAACGCGACATGACTCCGCGGCCCGACTGCGGGGAAACCAGATACCACGGCTCCGGACGTCTTGCCGGACGCCGCGCCCTCGTCACCGGCGGCGATTCCGGCATCGGACGCGCGGTCGCCATCGCCTGTGCGCGCGAAGGCGCCGACGTCGCGATCAACCACCTGCCCGAGGAAGAAACCGACGCGGCGGAAGTGCTCGACCTCATCCGCCGCGAAGGCAGGAAAGCCCTCGCCATTCCCGGCGACCTCCGCGCCGGGGACGGGGACTTTTGCCGGACCCTGGTTGCCCGGACGGAACGCGAACTCGGCGGCCTCGACCTCCTCGTCAGCAACGCCGGCTACGGCTGGTGCCTGCCAGACATCCTCGAACACCCGGACGCGACATTCGACCGGACAATAAAGACCAACCTCTATGTGCCATTCTGGCTGTCAAAAGCCGCCATCGCGGTGATGAAGCCGGGAAGCGCCATCGTGTTCACGAATTCGGTGACGGCCTTCCTGCCATCCGACGCCTTCCTCGACTACAGCGCCACGAAGGCCGCGCTCGTCGCCTTTACCGTGGCCCTCGGGAAACAGGTCGCCGGACGCGGCATCCGGGTAAACGGCGTCGCCCCCGGCGCGATCTGGACGCCGATGCAGGTCTGTTTCGGAGCGCCCGACAACAACGTTGAAAACCTCAACGCCATAACGCCGGTCGGGCGCATGGGCCAGCCGGTGGAGATGGCCCCGCTTTACGTCACCCTGGCGGAGGGGGCGGGCAGTTTTGTTACCGGGAGCACCTGGTCCGCCAACGGCGGCCGGGTATAGGCTCATCCCTCAAAAAACCCTCCGGAAGACCGGACGTCAGGAACCGTAATGAAATAAACAGCTGAAGTTACGCATGCAGCCGGTCCGGGGAGAGCACGCGTCTCGCGTGCTGGCTTGGGCGTCTCGCCCAAGCCTTTGCTGCCGATCCGAACCGAACCGTGTTCGGCGAGACGCCGAACACAGCACGCGAGACGCGTGCTCTCCCCGGACCGGATCGGATCGTCAGCAAAATACCCTCGGCTGCGTAACATCAGGGCACTTTGAAAAAGTCGTTTTAACCGCGAATGAACGCGAATAGACGCGAATTCGGGAAAAAGGTAATTTTGCTGAACAAGAGCAGGTTTTGAAACATTCGCGTTCATTCGCGTTGCCTTCGCGGTTGGTTCGTTTGTCTGGAAAAAGGAGTTTTTCAAAGTGCCCATCAGTAAACAATGCAAAGATGCGCCGGGATTGAAGAGCGAGCCAAGGAGCTGACGAGGGAGTTTACCGGATTGTGAATAAATGACCGGGTCAGCGACGCTGGCTCCCTCTTCAAGACCGGCGCATCTTTGCTCTGTTTATTTCATTACGATTCCTAACGCTTCCCGGTTTCGTTTTTTCCGGTCTTCGCATCCTTCGCATCCTTCGCGGTCAACATTCAGTGCCTCCTGTGCGGGGGCGTGGTGTTGTCCGTGGTGTTGTCTGTGTTGACCGTGGTAGCCAGCCCGCCGCCGTGGTGCCGCAGTGCCCTGATTTCGCGCATCGGCGGGGCGCCGAACAACCGGCGGTACTCCCGGCTGAATTGCGTGGCGCTCTCGTAACCGACCCGGAAAGCGGCCGTGGCCGCATCCACATCGTCACTCAACAGGAGCCGGCGCGCCTCGTGCAGGCGCAGATGCTTCTGGTACTGGAGCGGACTCATTGCGGTCACGGTCCGGAAGTGATGATGCAGGGTCGAGACCCCCATGCCCGCGGCCCGGGCCAGTTCGACGATGCGCAGAGGCCGGGTGAAATTCTCGCGCAGCCAGGCGATGGCCCTGGCGGAGCGGTTATGGGTACCGAGCATGACGGTCTGGCGCAACAGTCCCCCCGCCGGGCCGGTCAGCAGGCGGTAAAGGATTTCCCGGTGAATCAGGTCCCCCAGGACGGGGATGTCGCCAGGCGTTTCGAGCAAGTCAACGAGGCGACTCACGGCCTCCAGCAAGTCGCGGGTCGCGGGGCCGGTCGCCATGCCGGCACCGGCGGGAGGCGACGCACCGGCGGCGGCGGCAGTGGCAGTGGCGGCGGTGGTATCCAGAAGGTCGATATCGGCGATCAACCGCCGGGCGACGTCAAGGTCCAGCCCCAGCAGAAACGACAGATAGGGGACATTGCGGCTTGCCTGCGTCACCTCGACGATAGTCGGCAGATCCAGGGCCGTCAGCAGAAACCGGGATTCATCGTAAATATAGGTGGCGGTTCCCAGGACCACGCGTTTGCTCCCGTGCACGATCATGGCCAGACCGGGCGAGTAGATGACGGAGGCGGGGGCAGTCCGACAGGTGCGCCGAAAGAAGGTCAGGCCAGGAATAGCCGTTGCCAGTTCCTCCGCGTCGCCGATTTTCCGGGCGATCTTTTTACCCAGCTCCATCCGCACTCCGTCGGTTGACCGGCGGCGCATCGCGTCCTGATCATCAAGAGTAATCAACATGGGAGCTTCCCGTTTTCATCACCGGCTCATGGTAGTCAACAGATCAAAGCAAAGGGCGCCGGTTTCACATTGCTTGCCGCATGTCCGGTTTTCGAGATGCGCCCGAGGCCCGGCACGAGCGCCGGGCGCAAGTCCCTGGACGACCCTGGCCCTATGAAGCCCTATGAAGGTTGCTCAGGAATATGGACGCTGACACATCATCGGCCACTCGCGCTTTGACCTTGTTCCGGTTGCCGGCCTGAACGCAGATAAGTACCTCGCGCCACCGCCACCGGTGGGACGGTTTCGGGACCCCCCCCGAAAACGCCCCCAGGCAAATGTGGCCGGGAGGGCGTCCCGGCGGTGCCCGCCACCTTCCCAAGCCGCTTCCCGTCCAGTCCATTTGTTTTGTCCACCCGGCCCGCCCGCCATTCCACCGGCGGGCGCGGGCATTCCCCGGCGTCCGGGGAGATTTCCACAGCCATCGTGGAGACTTCCACCGTAGCCGTGGAGAATTCCACGACGCCCGGGGAGATTTGCACGATGGCTGTGGAAAACGCACCGAAGCCTGTGGAAAACGCACCGGACGTTCCGGTGCAGCCACGCTTCGCCTCAGTCCGAAAGCGCACGTATATTTCACGGGCGGCGAAGTGAACCTGCGCGGACGCCTGCCCTGGCCCGCCCGCTTCTGGCGCATCCTCGTGGACCGTGCCGACGGCGCCGGCGCGCAGGAGATCGGCACCATTGCCGGGGCGACATTCACCGACCACCACGAACTCCCCGAAAAAACCGTCGCCTGGACCTACACGATAGAATTGCGCGACAAGAACAACATCCACCGTAGGCAAAGTCAGCGTCGCGAGCCTGACGGTCTGGCGCGGCAGCGCCGACCACGGCCCGGAAGGCACCGGCGCATGATGAAAGCCTTTGCCCCTGAGACAGGGGCGTCAGGACCAACCAACAACCAACACGTAAAAATGAATACAACGAAGAGCACAGGGATAGTGGCGCTGCTGGCGACGCTGGCCATGACGGCGGCGACAGCCTGCGGAGCGATTTCCCTTACCATCGACACGGTGACGATAGGCAATCCCGGCAACAACGGAGACACGGTGAAAATGACAACTGACGGAGGCACGACGGGGTACGGGGCGGTTTCCTACACATACGAGATAGGGACGAAGGAAGTGACGAGCGGACAATACGCGGCGTTCCTGAACGCGGTGGCGGCGACGGATACATACGGACTGTACAACGAGTACATGGATCGCACCCTGCATTCGGGCGATTACGGATGCGGGATAACGCGAAGCGGCGCTCCGGGGAACTACGAGTATGCGGTGACAGAAGAGTACAAGGACAAGCCGGTGAACTATGTGAGTGTGTATGACGCGATGAGATACACGAACTGGCTGACGAACGGGCAACAGAATGACGCGACGACGACGGAGTACGGAGTGTACCTGCT
>JAISAX010000153.1 GCA_031266495.1 Opitutaceae bacterium | reverse complement strand
TCTTGTTCAGCAAAATTCTTTTCTTTCCAAATTCGCGTCTATTCGCGTCTATTCGCGGTTAAAACCAATACCGCCTGATTAGTGTAGAAAACCACTAATGGACACTAATAGACACAAATGAATCAACCTGTTTATAATAAGGACACTTTGAAAAACTCCATTTTCCCGGACAAACGAACCAACCGCGAATGAACGCGAATGAACGCGAATGTTTCAATACCTGCTCTTGGGGCGCATCTCGAAGACTGGATATGCAGGAAGCAAAGCCGTGGCACGAGGCTTTTACTGACAATCTGACAATCCCCGAGAGACGGAGAAGCCGCCAGATCGGATCCGAGTGGCGCGGGCGTCTCGCCCGCAAACGTTGCCTCACCGCTCCGGAGAGGCATGGGCTTCCAGCCCATGAGCGGTGCCGCACCGCTCCGTCGTGGCGCGGGCGTCTCGCCCGCTCCGGGAGTGGAGTAGCAGGAGGCGGGAGGGAGGCGGGGAGGCATGGAAGCGGCGCTTCGTGCCGTCGGCGGGCGAGACGCCTGCGCCACTCCGGAATCGTTCTCTTTCTCGTTCTCGTTCTCTTTCTCTTTCTCCGGTCCGGGTTCGTTCTCCTGCTCTTTCTCTTTCTCATTCTCCTGATCGAACTCCTGCTTCGACACTCGCAAGACGCGCCGGAACACAAACCGGAGTACGAGAACGAGCAAGAGAACAAGAACGATCCCGATCCAGAGAACGAGAATGAGAAAGAGTTGATGCGGGCGAGACGCCCGCGCCACGACGGAGCGGTGAGGCAACGCTCATGGGCTGGAAGCCCATACCACTCCGGAGCGGTGAGGCAACGTTTGCGGGCGAGACGCCCGCGCCACTCCGGAGTCTGTCCGGTTTCGAGATGCGCCTCGCGCACAGTAAGGCCGGTCTGGGAGATGGCAGGCAACATGGCTATGGCGTTAGCGGCGCACGGCCCGTGCCTGTTGGCGTCGGGAGCACCTGGCGGAGATCGTGCCCAGACCGAAGGCGATGATGCCCAAGAGGGTGGCCGCACTTTTCCCGTATTTTCCGGCAAATGATAGGTGTGACTCCGGGGATGTGGCGGGTGCGGCATCGCAAGGCCGGTGCTCATGGTGTTCACGAAGGGGGTTGCCGGATGAATGCAAAATAGCGGATTACGAACCATGAAAACCGTGGAAACCGCGGGCTGCCCGGAACGCCCCCGGGCTGGCTCCCTTGCGCTCGCGGAACTGCCGGGAAAAGTAGGCGTGCTCCGTGTAACCGCTGGCGCGCGCCACCTCGCCCACCGGCATGCTGGTGGTGACCAGCAACTGCTCGGCCAGGAGTATCCGTTGCCGGATGATGTAGTCGCGCAGATGGATTCCGCATTCGCGATGGTAGAGGCGCGACAGGTGGTCCGGGTGACAGCGCAGGCTGTCGGCCAGTTGCGCGATGCCGAGCGCGGGGTCCTGGAGCCGGCGCAGGATCTCGCTTTGACAGGCCGTGACCAGCGGATGCCTGTCGGCGACCGGAGGCTCCTCGATACATTCCCGGATATGGGCCAGCAATGTGATCACCAGCGACTGGACAATCCGGTCTCCCGCAACGTGGCCGGGCCGGGTCGAAAGTTCGTCGAGCGTCTGCAGGATGAATGGCCCGCGGGACGCATGCCGCCTCAGCGCCACATGGATGAATTTCCTCCCGTCCTCCAGAGGTGGATACGCGGAGAAATGACATCCCAGGCTGGCGTCCGCGAACGACATGCAGACATGGGCGTAGTGCCGCTTCTCCAGGATGCGGGTTTCCTTGTGCGCGGTAAACCGGGGCATGAGCGCGAGCGTGCCGGAAGGCGATTCGATTTCGGACCGGGGGAGTTGAAAATGGTTGGCTCCGCGCAACTGGAAAAAAAGCTCGGGCATCGCATGGCAATGCGTCCACCCGGGACCGGCCGGCCAGGGCTGGCGCGCCGGCACGACGATCGGCAGGTCTCCCGCCCGGGCACGTTGTTCCCATGCGCCAACCAGTTGCCGCATGAAGCCGGGAAAGTCGGTAAGGGTGTCTCGTAACTGCCGGAGAGGATACATCAGAAAATTCATAACCGGATCAGAATTCTGCTGTCGAGGTTCGACGTTGCCGTGTGCCATCACGGTTGTACGCGGGCCGGCAACCGGGCCGCACTCTCACTATCTATCTCACTATCATGTCATCAGAAAATCCTGAATTTGTTCCCTTGGCACGCCGGGTTCGTTGCGCGGTCATCGGCCTGGGGATGGGCAGGCATCACGCCGAAAGTTTCCTGAATTGTCCGGAGGCCGAGCTGGTGGCGGTCGTGGACATGCGTCGCGACCGCCTGGAGCTTTTCAGGGACAAACCGGGCGCGGCGGATTTGGGTTTGTTTACCGATCACAAGGACATGCTGCGCGCGGTGAAGCCGGACCTGGTGGCGGTGGCGCTGCCCAATTGCCTGCACAAGCCGGTGACGCTCGATGCGCTCGCGGCGGGCGCGCATGTCTTGTGCGAGAAGCCGATGGCGATGACGGTCGCCGAGGCCGTGGCCATGCGGGATGCGGCGAGCGCCGCGGGATTGCAACTGGGCATCAACTTTTCGCAGCGGTTCACGCCCGCCCACCGTGCGTTGAAGGACATCGCCGCCTCCGGCGGACTGGGCGAGGTGTATCATGGATATTGTTCCTGGACGCGCCGCGACGGTTTCCCCGGCTTTGGCGGCTGGTTCGGCCAGAAAAACCTGTCGGGCGGCGGGCCGTTGATCGATCTGGGGGTTCACCGGATCGATCTGGCCTTGTGGTTGATGGGGCATCCGGAGGTGGTTTCGGTGTCGGGGACGGCGCACCACCGGATCGGCATTCCGCGCGCGTTGAAGAAAAACGCGGTTTTCGACGTGGAGGATTTCGCGACGGGGCTTGTGCGGTTTGGCAACGGCGCGTCGCTGGTATTCGAGGTCAGTTGGGCGGGCCATCAGCGGCAGGCCGAAACCCGGCAGTTGCGGATCACCGGCACGGAGGGCGCCATCGAGCAAGACGAGGAATCCTTTCATCACTTCCGCCGTGGCGATGCCTTTTGTACCACAAAAATAGATACGGAAAAGGAGACGGCCCGTAACTCCGTGCAGGAGATGGTCCATTGCGTGGCCGCGGGCAAACCGTTTCCGGGGACGCCGGATCAGGGAATCGCCGTGCAGCGCATTCTGGATGGATTGTACGCCAGCGCGGCCACGGGCAGGGAAGTGATTTGCGGCGAAAGCCGAAACCGAAACTGAAACCCAAATATATCATGATAATGAATACACTAAACGCCAAGGCTCCCGCCGGAGCCGTGATCCTGTTTGACGGAACCAGCGTGGACGGCTGGGTCGGTCCGGACGGTGGAGCCGTTCCATGGAAAATCGAAGACGGCGCCATGAAAGTGGTGCCAGGGACAAAAGACATCAGCACGCGTGAGCTTTTTCAGGATCACTACCTGCATCTCGAGTTCCGTTTGTCGGACATGCCGGAGGCGACGGGGCAGAAGAAATCGAACAGCGGCGTGTTTCTCCAGGGCCGCTACGAGATTCAGGTGCTGGACAGCTCCGGCTGGGACTTGCCGGGGCTGGGGGACTGCGGAGCCATTTACAACCAGTACGCGCCCCTGACCAATGCCTGCCTGCCGGCGATGCGGTGGCAGACGTATGATGTGATTTTCCGGTCGCCCCGTTGCGAAGGCGCGGTGGTAAAAGAACCGGCGCGCATCACGGTTTTTCACAACGGCGTCGTGATTCACAACAACGCGCAACTGCCGGGTGTGACTGGCGCGCCGACGGATACCAATGTCCAGCTTCCCGGGCATCTGCGGCTGCAAGACCACGGGGACGTTGTCTGGTATCGCAACATCTGGGCGGTGCACCTGCCGAAAGAGGGCCGCAACACCTACAAGCCCGCGATGCGAGGCTGAGCGCACGTGGGAATTTTCGATTCTCGATTGAGTGAGCGGTTGAGTTATCCACCAAGGGCGCATCTCGAAAAGAGGACAGGTTCAGGAAGTGGCGCGGGCGTCCCGCCCGCCGACGGCGAAGCCGCCGGATCGACGTGGCACGGGCATCCTTGCCCGTGAACGTTGCCTCACCGTTCCGGACGTGGCACGGGCTTCCAGCCCGTGAGCATTGCCACTCGGCCGCATGGCATGGGTTCGAGAGGTGCAGAGGCAAGGGGCGAGAGGCAAAGAGGCGAGGCGCTTCGCGCCACGTCGCAGCGGCAGGAATGCCGCCGCTCCGGCTTCGCGTAACTTCAGTTAATGTAAGGGAACCTGGATACAACCGGAAGAGATGTCAGCAGAGCGAGAGGGGGGGGGGGGGAGTGAACCGCTAATCGGCGCTGATTGACGCTAATCCCGATCCCGGATTCACGGCAGCGTCCGGACCGGTTTGACGGGATCGGGATGAGCGCAGATTAGTGGTTCCCCCCTCTGTCTCTCGCTCTCGGAAAACGGGGAGGCCCCCCCCCCGCTTGCCTCAGGGCAAATGGCGGAAGCCGATCTCGAGGTCGACGGTTTCGGAGGTGGTGCCGATGCGGGCCGGGAGGCCCCAGAGGCCGAGGCCGGAGGTGACGTAGATCTGGAAGTCGCCGCGGCGGGCGTAGCCCCGGGCGACTTCGTAAAGGCGCGCCACGATCAGGTTGATCGGCCAGACTTGACCGTTGTGCGTGTGGCCGGAGAGTTGCAGGTCAACACCGGCGGCGGCGGACGCGGCGAGGTCGCGTGGTTGATGATCGAGCAGGATCAGCGGACGGGTGCGGTCGATGCCGGCGTCGGCCAGGAGGTCGGGGAGAGGTTTGCGGGTGCGGAGGGTGGCGTCGTTGCGGCCAGCCAGCCAGAGGGCTCCGCCAGCCAGGGCGACGGCCTCGTCGCGGAGGATGCGGATGCCATGGCGGTTGAAATACGCGGCGCAGTCGTCGGCGCCGGAGTAGGTCTCGTGATTGCCGAGCACGGCATAGACGCCGAACGGGGCGCGGAGTTTGGCGAGTTCGGCGCCGATGTCCTGTTCGACGAGCGGGGCGAGGCCGTTGTCGAGAAGGTCACCGGCCAGGAGGATGAGGTCGGGGTTGAGGGCGTTGATGCGGCGGACGTAGTCGGCGGTGCGTTTTTTCCCGATGATGTCGCCGATATGAAGGTCGGCGGCAAAGGCGACGCGGAGCGGTTGGGGGAGAGCGGGGGAAGGAACGGAGGAGGGTGCGGGAGACGAAAAAATGGCGGGTTTGTCGATGTGGATCGCGACGCGGGTGACTTGCGGATGCAAGAAACGGACGTAGCCGACGGTGAAGATGAGGATGACGAGCAGGACGGAGCCGAGGAGGGCGAGGGCGCGGACGCGCTGCGGATTTTGCCGGAGTTTTGGCGGGACGAGCGACGGGCGGAGGTGCACGGCGATGCGAACGAGTTCGAAAGCGAATGTAATGAGGCACCAGTACGGGAGCGTCACGAGCCAGACGCCTCCGGCCAGCCAGCAGAAGCGGGCCAGCGGTTCCCACAGCCCGGCGAACCGCAGGAGCATGCCGATCATGAATGAAAACGTGAGCGCGGCGATGAAAGCGGGCCAGAGGTTGCGCAACCAACGGCGACGGGGGAGCGCCTGCCAGCTCCGGAAACCGAGCCAGAGGCAGGCAAGGAGATAGGTGGTGAGGAGGAGAGGAAAATGACTGCGCACCGGAAAATGGCAGATGTGGAGGCAGCGTGTAATCTTGACGAGGGATTTCGGTGAAAAATGGCCGAATCCGGAATAAATCGATATTTTGAGATAAAAATTCCCCTTGACTGGAGCAACGATTGCGGTAACGTTCATGCAATCGTATGTGTCTTTGCCTCGAAAGTTCCCTCTCTGCTTCCCGACGACCTGTTCGCGTGACGATCCGCGATGTCGCCAAGCGCGCCGGGGTGACGTTGACGACCGTTTCCTCCGCCCTCGGCGGACGCGGCCGGGTCAGCGATGACACGCGCGACGCCATCCGCAAAATCGCCGACGAACTCGGCTACCAGCCCAAGCTTGCCGCGCAAATGATGCGGGCACACTCGACGGGACACATCGGACTGATCCTGCCGGGGCAAAACCTCGAACAAATCAGCGAGAGCGGACACGCCGGGCCGATCCTGGCGAACTTCGTCACCCTCTGCGAACAGCGTGACGTCGCCTACCACATCGAATACATCGACCATACCGGAACGACCCGATTCAAGCCGCCCCGCCAGATTGTGAACGGCCTTTGCGATGGCGTCGTGCTCGGCGGATACGTTGGCCCGGAGTTGTGCGAATGGCTGGACAAGCGCAACACCACCTGGATCAGCGTTGGCGAACCTGCGCCGTGGTGTGTCATCTCGGCGGATGACGACGGCGTCTATCAAGCTGCGCAACGCCTCGCTGCTCTTGGACACCGTCACATCGCTTACGCAGGCAACATGCCCAAATATCTTACGCAACGTCTGGGGCTGGAGGGATTTCGCCGGGCACAGGCGGAGTTCGGGTTGCATACGGGCACGGCGGACTCGGTGATTTGCATGGAGATTCCGCACGGCGACGGACGACGGAAGGTTATCGTGGAGTCCATGAAGTGGGCGGAGCGAATGCTCGCGTGCGACGCAGTGCCGACCGCCGTCATTTGCCACGACATGACGATTGCCCGGGCAATCATTTATCAGGCGCTGCGAATGGGCAAGGAAGTGCCGCGCGATCTGAGTGTCATGACAGTGGGACTACCATCGGACGCGGAAAAATCCCCGCCAGCCATTTCTACGATCGAGGTCGATTTCAACGCGCTTGTCGCTCAGGCGATGGACATGCTTTTACAGCGTTTGGACGGACGCCTGCTCGTTCATGAAACCCGCAATATCGCCCCGAAGATTGTCATGCGCGACACGGTGTCCGCACGCAACCGCCCCTGACGAATTTCCCCTGCCGGAAAACCAACCCGAAACTGCAACCTGAACGTTAACTGAAAAATTCCATGATTCAGAATACTCGAAACCTACATAAACACATCCTCTCACTCGGGCTTGCCGCTGGCATGCTCTGCGCATCGTCGGCCCCGGCCGCCGTGCTCCTGACGGACGACTTCTCCGATGGCAACTACACCGCAAATCCGGTGTGGACGGTGCAAACCGGCGTATGGTCGGCAAGCGACGGTGTCATCCAGTCTGCCGGAACGAGAGACAACGAATACCTGGTCACGAAATTCAGTCCCATTACAAACGGGACGTTTTCCATCTCCGTTGATGTTCGCTTCGATTCAACGGATGCGGTGGGGAATAATCGCCTCTATTTGCTCATGCGCGACTCATCAAACGGGAGCGCCGGCTACGAGGTGGCCATTGCGCAGGGGACGCTGAACAACACCCAGATCAGAGCGATTTCGGGAGCAAGTGTCGGAACGCAGACCAAGGCCACGAGTGCCTATACGTTTTCCACCACCGGGTTCGTGACGGTCACATGGACGCGAACCGCGCTCGGGGAAATGGTGGTCAGTATAGCCGGAACTGAATACATGAGAGTCGCCACGAGTTCGGTTTCGATATTCGACACTTTTATGATTGGCAGCCGGAGTCTGGTGGCTGCAACCGAGACCACGTCAGAGGTCGCCTACACGCATGCTTTTGACAACATTCTGCTCACCAGCCCGGACGCGGCGATCCCCGAAGCCAAAACCGCGGCACTCCTCGTCGGCGTCGCCGGGCTGATCGGCGCGCTCCTCTGGCGCAGACAATCATCCTCGCGCTGAGTCCGTCATTATTTTATCATTACGCATTCATCCCTCCCCCCCCCCCCCCCCCGGTGCATACAACACAACGTCATTCCGGCTTCACCCTCATCGAACTGCTCACGGTGATCGTTATCATTGGCATCCTTGCGGCGATCATCATTCCGGTGACCGGACGAGTGAGGGACAGCGCGAGAGAGGCAAAATGCATCAGCAATCTCCGCCAGCTCGGTGTGGCCGCGATCATGTTTTCTGAAGACTACAAGGACTACATGCCGGACGTTAACTGGTGGGCGCAGGAATTGCTGCCCTACACCAACGCGGCCAACGCCTGGAATGACCTGTTCTGGTGCCCGAAAGCGACAAAGGAGGAAAACCCGCTCGACTCCTCCCGCAATCTTTCCCGCTACACGACAGGCGACCTCATCCCGATTGCCTACGGAATCAACGGAAGTTATCCGTGCAACGACGGGCATATCCCGACGGGAAACATGGGCAGCAAGGGACGCCGTCGCTCGTCAATGGAAGCGCCCTCGCAGGTAGTGCTTTTTTCCGAACAGACCGGCGGATACGCCAATCTGTTTTATAACAATCCCGACCGCTTTTCCCATCGCCACTCACGCGCGGGCGCCGCAAGCGGACGCATGCAGATCAACGTCGTCCACATCGACGCAAGCGCCAGGCGTATCGATGTGCCCTACGACACGACCCGAGGCAGCGAATGGTACCGGATGTTCGAACCGCGT
>JAISAX010000208.1 GCA_031266495.1 Opitutaceae bacterium | reverse complement strand
CCTGTTATCTGTCCCCCAAATTTGCTAACAAAGCTCTCCGGGACGCCGGGCTCAATCGGTAATGTCTGGTTTTTCATATCTCCCATGCCTACCAGAATGCCCGGCTTCCCTTCACTTCGCTTGCGGCTGCGCCGCTCTGTGACCTTTGTGTAAAAAAATAAACCCTCGCTCCATGATGCGACGCTGACACCAAGTTCTTGCGTCCCCCCGCGAAACCCTCCTTTTTAGATGGCTTTCCATCATGCCTGACTTCAAAACCATTCGCGACCTCGACCTTGTCGGCAAACGCGTGTTCATCCGCGTCGATTTCAACGTCCCCCAGGACAAGGCCACCGGCGCCATCACCAACAACCAGCGCATCGTCGCCGCGCTCCCCACGATCCGGTACGCCCTCGAAAAAGGCGCTGCGGTCGTCCTCGCCAGCCACCTCGGCCGCCCCAACGGACGGAAAGTCGCCAGGTACACCCTCAAGCCCGTCGCCGACGAACTCGCGAAACTCCTCGGCAAACCCGTGAAATTCCTCGACGACTGCGTCGGCCCCGCCATCGAAGCCGCCTGCGCCCCCGGCGCCCTCAAGGCCGGTGACATCGTCCTCCTCGAAAACCTCCGCTTCCACATTGAGGAAGAAGGCAAGGTCAAGAACGAGGACGGCACCTCGGAAAAAGCCGACAAGGCCACCGTCGAAGCCTTCCGCGCCAGCCTCGGCAAACTCGCCGACGTGTACGTCAACGACGCCTTCGGCACCGCCCACCGCGCGCACTCGTCCATGGTCGGCGTCAACCTCCCCGCCAAGGCCGCCGGTTTCCTCATGGAGGCCGAGCTTACCGCCTTCGCCAAGGTCCTCGACAACCCGCGGCGCCCCCTCCTCGCCATCCTCGGCGGCGCCAAGATCGCGGACAAGATTCCCCTCATCAACAACCTCATCGAGAAAGCCGACGCCATCATCGTCGGCGGCGGCATGGCCTTCACCTTCAAAAAAATCGTCAACGGCATGGCCATCGGCAACAGCCTCTTCGACGCCGAAGGCGCGAAGCTCGTCCCCGAACTCGTCGCGAAGGCCAGGGCCCGCAACGTGAAGATCGTCCTCCCGGTCGATTACGTCATTGCCGACACGTTCGCCGCCGACGCCGCCTCGAAAACGGCGGACGACGCCGGCGGCATCCCCGACGGCTGGATGGGGCTCGACATCGGCCCGAAGTCCATCGCGCTCTTCGGCGAGACAATCAAGACCAGCAAGACCATCATCTGGAACGGCCCCGCGGGCGTGTTCGAGTTTGAAAAGTTCGCAGCCGGCACCGCCGCCCAAGCCGCCGCCGTTGCCGAAGCCACCGCAGCCGGCGCCACCACCGTGGTGGGCGGCGGCGACACCGCCACGGCCGCGAAAAAGTTCAAGGTAGCCGACAAGGTCAGCCACTGTTCGACCGGCGGCGGCGCCAGCCTCGAATTCCTCGAAGGCAAGGCCCTGCCCGGCGTCGTGTTTCTCGAAAGCTGAAGATTCCTCCCAACCTTCCATTCTTACTTCCTGCATCCTGCTTTTTAATTCTTAATTCTTAATTCTTAATTTCCGCCCACACATGATCCGCAAAAAACTCATCGCTGGTAACTGGAAGATGAACAAGACCTCCACCGAAGCCACACCGCTCGTGCAGGAGATCGTCGCCGCAGTCGGCAAGCAGACCGATATCGACGTCGTTGTCAGTCCACCCTTCACCGCCCTCGAATCCGCCGGCAAGGCGCTCGAAGGCTCCGTCATCAAGCTCGGCGCGCAAAACATGCACCCGGAAAAGAGCGGCGCGTACACCGGCGAAATCTCCGCCGAGATGCTGCGCAACCTCTACGTCACGCACGTGATCCTCGGCCACAGCGAACGCCGCACCTGCTTCGCGGAGACCGACGCCTTCATCAACAAAAAGGTGACCGCCGCGCTCAGGAGCGAACTCAAGCCGATCCTCTGCGTGGGCGAGACGCTCGCCGAGCGCGAAGGCAACCAGACCCTCAAGGTCGTGCAGACGCAGGTCGAGGCCGGCCTCGAAGGCGTGAGCAAGGAGCAGGCGCTCGCCACCGTCATCGCCTACGAACCCGTCTGGGCGATCGGCACCGGCAAGGTGGCCACGACGGAGCAGGCGCAGGAAGTGCATGCGTTCATCCGCAGCCTCCTTGCAAAACTCTTCGGCGACGCGGTGGCGCAGAAGATCCGCATCCTCTACGGCGGTTCGATGAAACCCGCCAACGCGCCCGAACTGCTCGCGCAAAAGGACATCGACGGCGGCCTCATCGGAGGCGCCTCGCTGGAGGCCCGCAGTTTTGTCGAGCTGGTCAACACCGCCGCCGCGATCAGATAACGGCGACGCCCCCCGCCCCCCCCGCGCGTCGTGAAGGAGCGGCGGCATTCCTGCCGCTGCGACGGATCGACAGTAATGCGTCGCCGGTTCGAGCGGCGAGTGATCAGTCAAAGGTCGAAGGTCGGAATGTCATCAGCGGCCCGCCGGAGCGGGCCATCCCTGCAAAATGCTCCGCGTAGCGGGGCTGTTGGCGACCTTCGACCTTCCGACTTTTGACCTTTGACTGCCTTTGACTGCCTTCGGGTTTGCCTCCGGCCTCCCGAACGGTCATGAACCGGCCTCTTATGAATCCTGCCTACGGAAATCCTTTCGTAACTGCGGCCGACGCCAAAGCGGCCGACCGCGCGCTGTTTATCCGGCGCACCTACCTGCACCTCGCCGGCGCCATCCTCGCTTTCGTCGGCCTCGAAGCCGCGCTGCTGCAGATGCCCGGCATCGAAAACCTCGTCGGCGCCATGACCGGCGGCATGAGCTGGTTGTTCGTTCTGGGCGCCTTCATGGGCGTGTCCTGGCTGGCCGATCGCTGGGCCCGGTCCGACGCCTCGCAGACGGCCCAGTACGCCGGACTGGGGCTCTACGTCGTGGCCGAGGTGATCATCTTCCTGCCGCTGCTGTACATCGCGGCTTATTACAGCGACCCCACGGTGATCTCGACGGCGGGCATCATCACCGGCCTGCTCTTCGCCGGCCTTACGGCGACGGCGTTCATCACGCGCCGGGATTTTTCGTTCCTGGGCAGCGTTCTCGCCATCGGCGGGTTTGTCGCGCTCGGCGTGATCGTTTGCAGCCTCGTTTTCGGCTTCACGCTCGGGTTGGTTTTCTCGGGGATCATGGTGTTTTTCGCCGGCGGTTCGATTCTCTACACCACGTCCAACGTCATTCACCGCTACCGCACCGATCAGCATGTGGCGGCTGCGCTCGCGTTGTTTTCCGGCGTGATGTTGCTGCTCTGGTACGTGCTGCGCATCCTGCTCCTGCGCAGCCGGGATTGAGCGCGGGAGGACCAGACAGAACTTGACCCATAAGAGAGTCAAGGAAGACGGGAGGGAGAAGGAGGATGCTTGGATGAAGGAGAGGAGAGCGCATGGCGAGGAGATCGGCCGGAGCGAGGTTGGAACGGGAGCGGTTTTTGCGGGCGAAGTTGAAGAAGTGCTGGTAGGTGGAGGAGGAGGCGATGAAGGAGGCAGTGTCGTGGAAGTGTTCGAGGTCGAAGAACTCGGGTTCGATGGTGGAGAGGCTGGATTCGACGTCGGCGTTGGCGTTGGGGCGAGCGGGAGGGTTGCGATGGAGTGCCCCCATGGCAGTGATGGAGCGGTGAAAGCCGTCCGGGCGGTAGTGGACGGTATCGCCGTCGAACTCGGTGCCCAGGTCGGTGCGGACTTCGACCTGGGCCAGAGGCACGCTATGGTTGCGCAGGTGGTGGAGCATGCGTGTGATGGCGAGGGTGGCATAGGTTTTGGACAGCCATATAGCCAGAGCCGGTCCCCCCATGAAGGTCGCATATTTCAGCGACGTTCCCCCCGGATTCGCCTTCCATGCCGTAATTGAGGAATGGATATCCTGTATCCATGGGTTGTAGAACAACATGAACACGTCGGCCAGAAACGCCAGCCGTCCCCGTTCCATGAAGTCCGGCGAGCCGGCCAGCTCGACGACCATCCGCTACTTTTGCCATTCCGGCATATTCGGAAACGCCCTGTCCATATGCATCATGGCGGCTATCTTTGTCGTCCGTTCCAGCATCTTTCCGACCGAGGCATAACCGCGCCATGACATGGCCAGCAACCGCATCGCGCGCTGCATTCTGGTCATGTCTGTAGTTACCTTGCGCAACAACAGCGGACTCTGTCCGAATCGAGCCATGATCTTCCCGACCTCCGTGCTGTCACCCAGACTTTCGTCGCGGTAATTCGCCCGCGAAATGACCATATTGCGCGACAGCGCCATGTCCGCCACCGCATCCGGTCGCAGCTTTGCTATCGAGCGCGCCGCCCGGAGCGCTTCTCCGGCGAGAGAAGGTCCGCCTCGATCAACGGCTTCAGCACCTGACGCACGTACACATTGCGTAGCGTCTGGTGCATCTCTTCCAGCATGGCGAACCGCCGCTCACCCAGCCTCTGGCGCATGGCCAGCAGCTCGTCCCTGCTTGTCTTCGGCGAGAACCCGTCTGTATTCGCCACACCCTGACGCTCCGGGCTGTTCGCAATGCGCGAATGGAACATGTAGAGAGCCAGATCGTCGCGGTCCATGCCGGTCTCGAACATCGGCTTTTCTACATTCAATGCCAGGTCGCGGGCGAACGCCTCCCAGCGTGTCTGCCGGTACAGGACCGCCTTCATGTCGCGCAACAAGTCCTGGCTCACCTTGTCTCCGGCGATGCGCTTCAGGCGGGCGAACGCCTCCCGTTGCGCCGGCCCCGTCTGGCGGATCAACATCGTGTCAAAAAGACGCCAAAGGTTCTTCAGAATCTTTTTCAGTGGCTGGTTTCGCCATGTATTTGTCAGCAAATCTGCGGCCTCCTCGTGCCGCCGCCACATATCCAGAAGGCTCTCCGTGCGCTCCTTCTTGTAGCTGCCGGAGCGGATCGAATCCTGTATCTTCTGGTACATCTGCGCCGCCTTCGGACGGTTCATCATGTAGTTGTTCCACAACTTCCATAATTTCGGCGCGCGCCTGGCGACGCCCGCCAGGTTGTTCATTATGGCGGAAAAGACCTCCGCGTAGGTCTCGGCGGCGGAACGCGTGTAGTAAGGCGACACGTTGGGGTTGCCCTGCCACCACTCCATGACGGCCAGCGCCTCGGCCTTCACCTCGCTGAGCCGCACCAGCCCGCGCCGCTCGATCTCGGCGATGAACATCTCCTCGAACAGACGCAGGATCTCCGCCTTGCTCGGGCGCTTCTCTGCCGCCGCGTAAAACGCATCCTGCCGCTCCATCCGGGCAAACGCGGCATTGGCGCGCTTGCGCTGCTCGAACGCCAGGTCCACCGCATTGTAAAAATCATCCGGCGACGCGAACCGGTAGCCATGAGTACCGTTGAAATCCTCAAGCCATGTATCGATATTTTTGCTACGTCCGATGAGCAACCTCCCGGACGGCGAGCCGAACACCGCCTGCCACCCGTCCACCTCTCCGCCCCTGCGCTTCGTCGCGGCCCGGCGAGGCACACCGCCGCTTGCCACGATATGGTCAAGCAGATCATCCCCGAACGGATTCGGGCGGAATCGCACCTGTTTGGTCCCCGGCGTTTTCGCGGCCCTTTCCGCGCGGGTCCGGCCCGCGAGCAATTTCGCGAACGCAGTCCCGGGTCCGGCGTCCCTGCTGTCGGCGTCCCGGCGTCCGGCGGAGCCTCCCGCCTCGATCACGCCGCCGGCGCTGCCCCTCCCCCCCTCGCGCAGCGTGTCCAGCCGCACCGCGCGCGCCATGCCGCCCGCACCTTGGCCGACGACACCCACGCCCCCGCCCAGGATACTCCCGATCGCAGTGGAGACGAACACCCCATCCGTCAGCGGCCTCTCCGGATCATACCCCTGCAGCACGGCCACCGCATTCTGCCACATCTGCTGCACGCCCTCCGCCCCGCCCTCGGACGCCGCCGCCGCCACGACCTCGCGGATAGCCCGCCCCACGCTCACCTTGCCGCGCAAAGGCTTCAGCAACTTCCCCACGACAAACCTGTCCGCGATATAGTCGATCGAAGCCGAAGACCGAGTAAAGCTTCTCTCGCCCATTGTAGTGGAACTCCTTCGCGTCCTGACCATCGCGAACGCCCCTGTAGCCGCGACGCCGATACTGCTTCACCTGCCACTCCACATCGACGTTGCCCGGCCGCGTCCGCTTCGCCGCCATCGACGTGAACGGCGTCTGCGCCGCCTCGACATTCGCGATCAAGTCGGCCAGCGCCTGTTTCTTGCCGACCTGCAAATTTTCCATTAACTGAGCCATTTTGTATTTTCCTTTCAACTACTCCCCGATGTTAATTATTAATTGTTAATTTATTCAAGAAACCCCGCCGTCACATCGGAAAGCGTCTCGATGGACGGATCACTGATATAGCGCTCGATAGCCTTCTCGCTGTGAGAGCCCTTCCGGCTCCGCTCGAACTCCCCGCCCTTCCCCGAGAACGCCTCCGGGTTGCGCTCCACGATCCCCTCCAGCACCTGCAACCGCAGGGCGAAATGCTGTCCATCCTCGCGCATGACTGGCTCGATCCCGGCGGCGATCTTGGCAAAATTATTCTCTTCCTCGTCCACCTCGTCCTGCTCCGCGCTCTCGACATCGCGTGTGATGCGCGACGCCAGCGAAGGCGACAACGACGACAGGAACCAGCGCACCAGCTTGTCGCGTTCCACGACCGACAGGCTGTCCCAGTTCAA
>JAISAX010000207.1 GCA_031266495.1 Opitutaceae bacterium | reverse complement strand
AACTCCTGGCGGGTATTTGCCGCCAAATTCGGATCCGGATCCCCCGTCTTGACGATCCGCCCCGCGACCACCCAAAGCCCGTGCCCGATGGCGATGAACCGCGTGCACCGCCACCGCCCGTCCGGCAGCCGCTCGATGCGTGCAGGAATCAGTTCACCGGGTCTGGAGTGTGTGACGCTCATGTGGAAAGGAGAGAGAGAGAGAGAGAGAGAGAGAGAGAGAGAGGACCGCTAAAGAACGCTAAAGAACGCTAAAAACAGACCCTCCGTATTGTATTATTTTAGCGTTCTTTAGCGGCCTTTAGCGGTCTCCCCGGTTTGGATCATTAGTCATTAGTAACTGTTTGAGTCTCAGCGCTTGAGCCTTTCGACCTCGATACGCAACGCCACGATATCCTTTTCCAGCGCCGCCTGGCGCGTCCGGATGTCGATGATCTCGGCCGCGTGCGACTTCCCGTACACCGCCTCGATCGCCAGCCCCTTTGCCAGCGAATGCACCGTGTAGAGCGTCCACCCCGACAACGGCAGGATCACGCTGTTGAGCAGGAGGAGAGAGATTTCGATGGTAGTCATGATTCAAGTACTAATTTCCGATTCTGCCGCCATGCGCGGATGCGGCAGACCCCGTGCCAGCCCACGGCCAACAAAAACACGACGGCCACGACGGCCTCGACGTGACCCAGCCACACGTTGCCCGCCAGCCGCGCCGCCACCAGGCACGCCCCCGCGCACACCCCCAGCACGCACGCCGTGCCGTACCGGCTCCACACCGCGCACAACGCCGCGCCAACGACAAAACACCCCGCCAGCCGCATCAGCGTGCCGTGCCGCGCGTCGATGCGATCCTGCTCACGGGCCAGCCGCTCGGCCGCCAGCGCCTTGTCGCTCTCCGCCCGCTCGCGACCGGCGGCCACGAGCAAGTCGCGCACATTCCGCGCGGAATCCTCCGCCCTGCCCCGCGCCACCTCGACCTGCCCCGCGGCCACATCGCGCGACAGCACCGCCGCCCGCTTGTGCCGCGCCTCGTCCGGCTCCGGCAGAGCCGCCTCCGCCACCCCCAGATGCAGCCCCGCCGCCTCGAACGCCCACGGCTCCCGCGTGCCCACATCCGCCCGCGCCTGCCGCACGCTCGCCGCCGCCACCCGCAACGCCGCCAGCTCCGACGGCGGCCGGTCCTGCACCAGCGTCACGGCGCGCCTGCTAGCACAGCCGGAAAAAACAAGGACCGCCAGACACAGCAAGGGAGTGACACGCATAAAAAAACATGAATGACTTGCCCTGGAAAGGAGGTGACAAACAAATGGCCAAACAATCATCGGACAAAACATCGGCACTCGCAGCCAAAGTGCTCTCGGGGGCGAAGAAGCCCACGGCGAAGGAAGCAAAGACGCTTGCTGCTTCCGTGCTGAGTCAGGACGAGACGAAGGGAAAACGTTCACGCTAACCTCCTCCTCTTTGTAACGCAGACCTTGGGAATACGCATGAATCCGCCGCCTTGCGGATTATCCGTCCCGAGGTCTGCCACGTTTTGGGCGAGCATGAGCGTGTCCCTGTCCTCTCCGACCACCCAACCGACAGTCCGGCAATTGGCAGATCTCAAGGACGGGAGATCGTCCAGCATGGACCAGCCGCTGACAGGCTGAAGGCTGTCCTTCCATTCGATGAGTACCAGTTGCGGTTTGCTCATTGTCCACTCTCCTCCCTCCGGCGCGCCCGTCCGTTCCCCCGCCACGCCCACCAGCCACCGGCGCGCAGCGCGTGGAAAATCAACCACCGCGCCGACCGCAGCACGGCACGATCCCATCTCCGGACATGCGCCACCCGGCTGTCGAGCGACTCCATTTCCTCGCGAAACGCCCGGTCCGCCACCCCCCGCCGCACATCCTGGAACCAGTAGTCGCGATCATGCTGCACCGCCGCCCGCCGGTATCGGCTATTTGGCGACAAATAAGCCCGAGCGAACCACGGAATCGACAAAAAGTCCGTATCGAACCCCGGCTCCACCCAGGCATTCCCGCGCACCCCGGACTTCACCCGGTAGTGATCAAGCACGCGGAAATAATCCTCCCGGCTATCGATCGGTTCCAGGAGCAACGGATCGGGAAACATCACCGGATCGACCCACACCGGATTCCGCGCCGAAACCCGGTTGTAAACGATCCTGAACGCCACCAGCAGACCGGTGCCGACCAGCGAAAGAGAGCTGCCCCAGGCAAAAATATATTGTATCATCCTCGTAATTACCCGTCGAACCCTGTCGAACCCTGTCGAAACCCGTCGCCAGCGCCGCCCCTGTCGGCGACGCCGGCGGCGATCAGGCCCCAGGCTGCGCCACCGCCCTGTCGGAGGCGAAAGCGTCCTCGATGGCCTTGACCAGCGTGGTGATGGTGGCGAGGTTTTCCGGACCCAGCGCCTCGCGAAGCTGCTCCGCCGACACACGGATGGCCGGCGCATTGGGAGAGCCCCCCTGCGGACGCACATCCGCGCCCCTTTCCAGCGCCTCCACGATGCGCAAGGCCTGGGCCTGCGTGTTATTGATCAGCCCCACGATTTGTTGGGCGAACTGTCCGGCGGCAATGGCCGGTGTCATTGTTGCGAGTGCCATTTTGTTTTTCCTTGTTATGGTTATGTATCACGAACTCCGGACGTATCCGGAAAATCAGGAAGAAAGCACCTCATGAATCATCGAGGTTCTCTGTCGAGATGACGCCGCTGTTACTTACCTTCAGTCGCCACATACCACCGTCCGGGCTACACAAGACCGGCCCGTAGCCCGCCCCCCAGATGCCATCTCCGCGAAAATCAATATAGTGGTTCTGCCACGAAAGGACGATATGGCCGAAACCACTATACAAGTTGCGGTTGCCGTAATCCAGCGCCATACCCTCCACGTCATCGCACAGAACCCGGCTCCCCCAGTCCGCTGAAAGACTCCCAAGGTAATCGAACAACTGGCGAAATTTCCACTCCAGCGACTCGTATCCGTTGGGACCGTACAGGGTTCTGCTGTTCCAATCCACAGACATATCCACGTTGTTATCGACCAGACTGCGGTATTCCCAATCGACGGACAGGTTTTCGCCACTGGAAACGAGTTGGCGGGCCGCCGGTTTGATAAGGGTACCATAATTCTCAATATCATGGATCGTGCCATTATTCGAAAAAAACATTTGGCCGTAATTCCATGAGATATAACTCTCCAATTCCGTTATTTCTGCTCTACTCGCCCTCAGGAAGGACAGACCGACTAATGATACAAGGTTATCGAAATGGATCCAAGTCCCGTTCACCCAGCCGTACTCGGACAGCAGATCGAGCACATCGCTACGAGGCTGGAGACCGGCGTCCGCCTCGGCGCGGGCAACGGCCTCGGCGGCCAGATCCGACTTCCGGGCGTACCGGAAGTCAAAAAGCGGAAAATCAGCGGGAGAAACATTCATTATTTTGGTTGGTTTGGGAATTACCAGTCGAAACACGTCGATTTACGTCGCCTCCAACGCGCCCAGCGCGCGTGCGACGCCGGCGACACGCCACCCCCCCGCCGCGCCCGCGTAAGAGTACGTCTCGACCAACACCAGCCTCAGGCTGGCGCTGGACGTAGTCACCGACGCAATACGCTCGTCGGCGGACCCCGAGTCGAGGTAAGCGAACACCTGCATGGCATCCCCCGCGTTTTTCACGGAAGCGGCATCGGGAGACGGCGGCGGGGCGGGAGCATCCACCACCGTCACCGGCAGCGGATTGTCCGCCGACAGCGCCCGTCCATTTGACGACAAATACGCGTTTACATTCGGATGTCCCATGATCTTTTGTAGTTTTATTATTGATACGTCAGCATATCGATACGCCCACGGTCTGGAATTGTCCCTGCCCCGCCGTCGCCTTGTCCGCCAGATCGAGCAGCATCTGTTTGGCGCGGGAAAGCTGCCGCCCCCCCGGCTCGAACTGCCCGTCCTCCGTCAGGATGTCGGCGAACGCCGCCTGCTTCACGTAAGGAGCCAGCGACTCCGGCACCAGCAACCGTCGCCAGTGCGCCCCGTCCGTTATGGCGACGCCCGCCGGCGCGTCCGCCACGCAAGAAAAACAATCCCCCGTCCCCCCCTCGTCGAAAACAAGATCCCCCGCGGCATACGCCTTTGCCGCGCTCCACACCGGCTCCACCGAGTACGGCTCGAACACCGGCAAGAACTGCACCCATGTGCCACTCCCATTCGGCCAAGCCACGAAGATTTTCCCCTCCACCACCGAAAACCGCAGCAACCTCGACGCACGTCCCCCGCGTGGATCTCGGTCATACACCCCAAGCACCGTCTCCATCGACACCCGCCCCTCGCCTGACAACGGAATCGACGGCACCGTTGACCCGCCAATCACCGGATCGGAAAACAGGAAATACCCCGTGCGAATCAACTCCGGCCACCGCTCGTACCCCCACGCCTCGCGCATCCGCTCGTTGATGAACTCGCAAAACCGCGCCCGCGCCCGGTCCCTGTCCGGCAGCACATCCGGCGAAATCCCCGCCAGCGCCATCGCCCCCGTCAGTATTGACTTGAAGGATACGCCGTTCATTTCCATCCCCCCTTCGCCTGCTGTTGCATCCAGCCATTCACACCTTCCAGCACTTTCAGACCCTCATTCTTCCGGTAAACGACCCCTTTGAACTCGTAAAGACTGCCCGGAGCCAGCGCGTCGAGCTCCGCCCCGCTTGTGATGGCCGCCACCTTCTGCCCCTGCCCATTCTGCCCCTGCTGACCCTGCTGCTGCTGTTGTTGTTGCTGCCGGGCAAATTTCAGGTAATCGGCATGACTCCCGGCCAGCTCCGGAGAAAGCTTTTTCTTGTCGCCCCCCGCCGCATAAAGGGCTTCTAGTTGCGCCTTCTGGAACTGCTGCAAGTTCATGATACTCGGCGCCTTTGTCTTAGTGAGCAGCCATCTCCCCTTTTTATTCTGCCTGGCAGTGCCCCGTTCATCCGGTCTGATACTCGCCATCGCCTCTTCTTCTGTATCGTACCCTACGTTAGCCTCGTCGTCATCACGCGGCGTCTGCCCCTGTGCGCGGAACTTGCCCCGCCTGGTCTGCGACACCTGCACATTCCATTCCTCCGGGAACTGCCCTGCCGCCTCTGCGACAGAGCCATACTCGTCCTGCCCCTGGAAAAACTCCCGCATGATCTCCGGAGTCATACGCCCCCCCGCCTGCCGCACCCGCCCCGCCGGAGACTGCGCGAACTCCCGCGCACCTGCGGCGACATCGGGCCGGAGCACTCCGCTGCCCACGCCGGCATCGAGCTGCCCTGCCAGCCCCAGTTGCTGATCAGCCCAATTACCGTAAGCGCCCACCTCGCGCAACACCCGCTCCTCCGCGTCGATGGCCTGCTGTCCGCGCACATTGCCGATCCGCTGGTTTTCCAGCGCCAACGCCGACGCCTGCTTACTCCGCTCAAACTCATCCATCACCATCTCATGCCGCTTGCGCGCCATCTCGTGCGACTCCTGCTGCCACGTCTGCTGATCCGCCGCCCAACCCTGCCGCTGCTTTGCCCAATCGTGTTCTTCACTCGCGCGAAAGTCCCGCTGCTGCGCCTGATACTCCGGAGACAACTGCTGATTCCCGTACACGAAACCACGCGCATCCTCCTTCCGTGGGCGGTAATCGAACAGCATATCGCGGTCAAACCCCTCCGTCGAACGCGGATCACGCGCCACATCGAATTTTTGCTGCGCCTGCGTCCCCGCCCGGTCGAGCGCCGAAATCGTATGGCCGCTCCCGCGCCGGTTGTAGCGTGTGACCGCGCCGTCCGCGTGAACGTAATCCACGTTAGCGAGCGGCATCCCCGGTTGCCAAACTGGTTTTCTAGGCATGTCAGATTACCCCGTAGTTTTTGCTAAAGCGTTTCGGTTTTTCCTGCACCACGACGGACACCCTGCCCGTCACCGTCCGCACCCGAGCGGCGGGCACATCGCGAAGATATTCCCGCATGAACTGCGGATCATCCCAACACTCGTACCCCAGCCGCTGTCCCCAGTAGTGGTAAGACTCCGCGTGAATCTGTGCCTTCTGGTAAAAACCGCCCGCACCCGTATCCGCACCCGCCCTACGCAAGCCGCCGGACCGCGCGGCGGAGGCCAACTCCACCTCCGCCCGCACGCGCCGCTCGGCATGACGCCGTTCCAACTCCGCGATAATATCGTCCACGGAGCACCCCAGCAGCGCGCAAGTCGCCTCCAGGTCAGCATCCGGATCGAGCATTATCGCCTTCATGTTAATTATTAATCCAGGAATTGAACAGAAGGTAACAAAGAGAACGAAGAACAACCAGGACACAGACCGCTCTGAACAATGATCATCTTTGTTTTTTCCTTCGTTCCCTTCGTTTCCTTCTGTTCAAAAATGTATTAAAAACTCATGCCGCGTCGCGGCTATCGATACGGCGAAACAGCAGCCGCACCGCGCCGCGAGTCAGCGAGTGTACCGCCTTGCCCGCGCCCGGCGTGACCGTGAGCGCCAGCTCCGTATCCACGTCAAACACGCGGCACGTGCCATCGCCCGGCACGAGAGGGACAAGACCCGCGCTCCCCCCGTTGACCTGCATGGACAACGCGGCGGGGTCTCCGTCCACCGTCAGCACGCCTGGCATGGCCAGCACGGTGGAATTATTTGCTGCGTCATCCGGATCGGCGAACGGCACCAGCACCTCGGCGCGAATGAACTCCACGCTATAGACCTTGGCCGGAGCGGTGAACAGTTTTACAGTTTGGGCCGCTCCCGCCGCGACACTCGTCAAGTCCTTCGGCGTGATGACAACCTCAAGATTCGCCCCCAACAAAGCGGCGCTCTCGATAAACATAGGTGAAACAATTGGCATGACTAATACTCCTTGTATTTGTATGTAATTTATTTTAACTACTAACTCTTGATTCTTGATTCCGTTACGCGTTAAGCGACCGAATCGCGTTCGATCAGGGCGGAGAAGCACCCCGACGGGTTGTCCATCATCAGACAGAAGATGGCGTCCACGATCAGGCGATGACCGCCGCCCTTGTATTCGAGCTTCACGAAGCGCGGCAGACGCGTCCACGCCAACCCCACCTTCGACATATCGACAAACACCCCCGACCGGTGAGTGAACGCCGTATCCTCGCCCGTATCCGGATTCGTGAGCAAGTGGGCGGACGCGATCAGATCGATCTCGCCCGTATCGAACACCAGCCGGTCGATGATATTGATCAACGTCTTTTTCTCGATCGCCTGGTTGAACGTCCGTACCGCCACCTTGGACGGCGCCTGGTCATCGTAGCGGGTGAACGACGAAATCAACCCCTTCAGGTCGATCCCGACGAACCCCGTCATCTTGACCCCATTACCCATGCGACGCTTCCAGGCGGCGCGGGCCAGATCCTTGAGGACATCCTCGTTCATTTCCGCGAGCGTGCCACTGTAGCGCTGGCCCGCATTGGGCCGATACTTCGGGGGCACCGGCTTCAATTTCTGTTCGTTTGGCGACAGCCAGCAAAAGATGCCGCGCGTCTCGTTTGCGCCATCTGCATTGGCCTCGTCCTGACGCCTGCAATCCTCGTTGGAGAGGCAACGCCGCTCCACCGTCTGTTTCACCGTGATGAGCGCATCCGCGCCCTGCGCCTGGATCTCCGACTTCACGCCGGCCACGTCCGACTCCTCGGAGAAGTCCGACACCCCGCGGAGTTCCCAGGCCTTCTGGGAGATCGAGTACAGTTTTTCACGCCCATTGTAGTGAAAATCCTGCGCATCCTGACCATCGCGCACGCCCCTGTAGCCGCGACGCCGATACTGCTTTACCTGCCACTCCACATCGACGTTGCCCGGACGCGTCCGCTTTGCGGCCATCGACGTGAACGGCGTCTGCGCCGCCTCGACATTTGCAATAAGGTCAGCCAGCTTCTGCTTTTTACCGACCTGCAAACTCTCCATTAACTGAGCCATTTTGTATTTTCCTCTCAACTACTCCCCGGTAGAAATTGTTAGTAATTAGTAATTAGTAATTGGTAATTAGTAATTTACTCAAGAAACTCCGCCGTCACATCCGACAGCGTCTCGATGGACGGATCGCTGATGTAGCGCTCGAGAGCCTTCTGGCTGCCCGCGCCCTTGCGATTCCCCCGCTCGTACTCCCCGCCCTTTCCGGAGCCGCCCCCGTGAGGCACTCGCGGAGCCAGCTTGCGCGGCTTCTTCGTCGAGTCCCTCCTGGACTCGCGCTTGCCGCCCCCGCTCCCTCCCCCGGACGCCGCGCGCTTGCGCGCCAGTTCCAGCGTCCGCTGCCCGATCACCATCTGCGCCAGACGCAGATTGTAATCGGGGAACCTGCGCAACTCCGGCATCTCCGTCAAGATGGCCTTTGCCGCGATACCCTCGCGGGATTTGGCGTCAAATAACCCCGGCACCAGCTTGCGCGCCTGCCGGGAAAACCCCTCGCGCGCCTGCATGTTGCGACGTAATGCCGGGATCACGACATCCAGCTCGTGCGTCACCGTGCGGAGGCGCCTGCGGACCTCACCCTTCGAGACGGGCGTCCGCCCGCGCTCCTCCTCCTCCTCGGAAGGCTCGTATCCATCCTCGTTGTCGTCGCACCACCTGATGATATTCTGCAACTGCTCCTCGCGTTCATCCAGCGCCTCTTCCTTCTCTGCCGCCGCCAACGGATGGCGCAGAATCTTCGGATCGATCTTCCGTCCGCCGCGCCTGTCGCCGGCGTCCGTATCCTCGTCGTCCTCGTCGTCGTCGTCCTCGTCATCCCGCCCGCGCCTGGCAAGCTGCCGCTTCAGCGCTTTCACCTGTGCCCTCAGAACACGGGGATTTTCGTCGTCATCCTCGTCGTCGTCATCCTCGTCGTCCTCGTCGTCGTCATCTTCATCATCGCCGTTGTCGTCACCATCGTCGGCGTCGTCACCATCGTCGGCGTCGTCGTCGGTTCCATCGACAACTTCCTTTTGATCGTCACCGTCGCCACCGTCGTCACCATCGGCGCCATCGGCACCATCGGCACCATCGGCACCATCATCATCGGCACCATCATCATCGGCATCATCGTCATCGGCATCATCGTCTCCGGTCGCCTTCTTCGTTTTCACGACCTGCTTTTTTTTCCCCTTGCGCGTGCGCGTGCTCTTGCCCTTGCCGCCGGAGGCATCATCGCCCATCTCGACCCCGAGGAGGGAAGCGGTCTTGGCAAGCTCGTCGTCGCTCAGATCGACGACTGTGGTTTTCGCGGTTTTTTTCGTATGTTTTTTCACGATACAAGAAGGAAATCCTCCCCGGGAATGGCGCAATGACCGGAATGGCCACTGCGCCCGTCCCCCAGGGAAACCGGGACGACCCGCGGGATGCGAGTGTTGGCACCGTCAACATTTTTTTCGAGAAACCAACAGAAATTTCCGCCAAGTGTACCCAACATTACCCAACATTACCCAACATGACCCGACATTACCCTAAATACACGCAGTTCATTTTTCAGTGAACCGCTAAAAACCGCTAAAGAACGCTAAAACAATCCAGGCCTGGTCTGTTTTTAGCGTTCTTTAGCGTTCTTTAGCGGTTCACCCATCACAGCTCACCCTAAATCCACACCTCAAGAATCTGCGGTTCATCGGTCTTGTCGCGCCCGATGTTCCACATCCCTCGCGGTATCCATTTCCTCACTTCCTCCAGGCTCTCCGAGACGAACGAATCCCCGGTAGCCGTCTCCCCGACGAATTTTCGCCCAACGAATTTCCCCGGGAAATCCATCGGCGACCGGTACACGACGTACATCGTCACCGGCTGCTTCCCCGCCGTCCCCACCTGCGGCGGGAACGTCTTCAAGCGAACGAACCTTGTGCTTACGGTAATCATAATCTTTTGTATCAATTTTGCAAATACTCATCAAGCTCCGAGCGGAACATGAGCAAGGCATAAGCGCCGCCCGCCGAGAACGTCCGCTGGGTCTCGGAATACTCCGGATGCGGCGGCAAGTTCGACTCATTCGCGGCGCGCACCGCCGCCGAATCCAGCAACTGGACGATCGCCTTCACCGCCAGGGAATCCCGGCTCTCCGTGATGGCGGCGATCACCTGCGCATTGTTCATCTCCGGTCTGCGCTCCATGCTCACGCGAATCGACCTTTTGTGCAACTGGTCGAACAGGTCATTCCTCTCCGATCTGGCCGCATGCACATCCGCCTCAAGCACGGAAATGCGCTCCATGTCACGACTACGCATCGTGTTCATTTCTTCGAGCAGCCGTAACAGCCGCTCCTTGTCTTCCCGCAAGCGGGACCATGTCCATTTCATCTTCATTGTTGTATTTATTTATTAATTACTAATTACTAATTACCAATTACGAATTAGTCATTAGTCATTAGTCATTTTCTTCGAGCGCCGGCTTCGCCATCGTGCGCCCGATGATGGCATTCTGCATCTGTTCCACCTGACCGCGCAGATGCTGCACCCGCGCCTCGAAAATCCTCTGGCTGTTCGGAGCCATCCCCGAGAACGCCTCGGGATTGCGCTCCACGATCCCCTCCAGCACCTGCAACCGCAGGGCGAAATTCTGTCCATCCTCGCGCATGACCGGCTCGATCCCGGCTGCGATCTTGGTGAAATTGCTCTCTTCCTCGTCGATTTCATCCTGCTCCGCGCTCTCGACATCGCGTGTGATGCGCGACGCCAGCGAAGGCGACAACGACGACAGGAACCAGCGCACCAGCTTGTCGCGTTCCACGACCGACAGGCTGTCCCAGTTCAA
>JAISAX010000039.1 GCA_031266495.1 Opitutaceae bacterium | reverse complement strand
CGGGGCCGGCCCCCGCCGCGCCCCCTCCCCCCCGCCCCCCGGGGCGCGGGGGGGCGGGGGGGGGGGGGGGGGGGCAGGAAGGAACGGCGGAAGAGGTGGTGGCGACGTGGATACTCATTTACTTCAGTCCGAGTTCGGTGCGGTGGTTGGCAGGGACGTCGGCGGGCGTGGCGTATTGCGCGCGCTGGAGGGCGCGGACGTAGGCGATCACGGCCCAGCGGTCGCGGGCGTCGAGCTTGTCGGCGTAGGAGAGCATGTTGCCCTTGCCGCGGAGGATGGTGTTGCAGATTTCGCCCTCGGCCATGGCGCGGAGGCGGTCGTCGTGATACGTGGGCGTGGCGCCCATGCCGTACTGTCTGGTAATGCCGTTGCCGTCGCCAAGCGCGCCGTGGCAGGGCGCGCAGTAGATGCCGAAACGTTCCTGTCCGCGTTCGAGAAGGGCGGCGGTCACGGGGATTTTTTTAGGGAATCCTTTCACGAAGGAGCCATCGCTGTCCTTGCCTTCATAATACACTGAACCGGCTCGCAGGAAATCGGCATTGGCGGGCGCGCCGGCGGCGCGGCTCCGGGCGACGGTACCGGGGGGGGGGAGGCGGTCGGCGCGGTCATCGGCAAAAAACCGCGACCCGGCCTGCGGCTTGTATTTCGCCTGGTGATCCATGTCGGGGAATATCTCGACGGGCGGATGCGTGAAGAGCGACCCGCGGAAGCCAAGGATGGAAACCGCAAGGACGATCAGGAACAGGGTGGTCAGGTAAACGTGGCGCATGGTGGTGGTTGAATCAGGCTTCCAGCCCGGCGATGTCGCGGCCTCCGGCCAGTTCGAGCAGGGCGCGGGTGCGGGCCGCATCGAATTTCGGGTCGCGTGATTCGATCACGATATGGAATTTGTCGTCCATGCCCGTGATGCAACGGTCGCTCTTGAGGACGGGATGGTAGTGCATGGGCAGGCGGTTGAGAAAAAACATGCCGGCAATGGTGGCGAAGGCGGTGAAGAGAATCGTCAGCTCGTAACTTACGGGAAAGGCGAACATCGGTGAAAAAAGCGGCTTGCCGCCGACGATGAGCGGATAGTCCCGGGCGTTCGTCGCCCATACCATGCCCATGCCGGTCAAAAAACCGATGATGCCGCCGGTGATGGAAAAACGCGGCACACGGGAGCGTTTCAGGCCCATCGCGCCGTCGAGTCCGTGTATCGGAAAAGGCGTGACGCAGTCCCAGTGTTGATAGCCGGCATCGCGCACTTTTTCCGCCGCATGGTAAATATCCGGCGCGGTGTCGAAGGTGGCAATGAGACCAAAGCCTGAAGGCGGAAGGACTGAAGGCTGAAGGGATTCGTACGGTTTCATGGCAATGTGGCGGGGGGGGGGGGGGGGTGGTTTCAGCCTTCAGGTTTTCCGGCTTTCAGGTTTTTGGTGAACGTCGGCCTGCGGCATGACGGCCTTGATTTCGGCCATCGGCATGATGGGCAGGAACCGGATGAAGAGCAGGAACAGCACGCTGAACACGCCAAACGTGCCGAAGAAGGTGAATACCTCCACAATCGACGGGCTGTAGTAGCCCCAGCTCGACGGCAGGAAATCGCGGGCGAGCGAGGTGACGATGATCACGAACCGCTCGAACCACATGCCGACGTTGACGAAGATCGAGAGCACCCAGACGAGCGTGGTGTTTTCCCGGATTTTGCGGAACCAGAAGAACTGGGGCGTGATGACGTTGCACGTGATCATGATCCAGTAGGCCCAGGCGTAGTGGCCGAACGCGCGGTTGATGAAAGCGAAGCCTTCGTAGGGGTTTGCCCCATACCAGGCGATGAAGAACTCCATGCCGTAGGCGTAGCCGACGATGGTGCCGGTGGCCAGGGTGATCTTGCACATGCAGTCGATGTGGTACTGCGTGATCAGGTCCTGGAGCCTGAAGATCGAGCGCAGCGGCAGCATGAGCGTGAGCACCATGCCGAAGCCCGAGAAGATGGCGCCCGCCACGAAGTACGGCGGGAAGATCGTGGTGTGCCAGCCGGGGATGAGCGACACCGCGAAGTCGAACGACACGATGGTGTGCACCGAGAGTACCAGCGGAGTGGATACGCCGGCGAGGACGAGGTAGGCCATCTCGTAGTTGCTCCAGTGGCGGTTGCTGCCGCGCCAGCCCATCGCGAACAGGCCGTAGAGCGTGGCCTTGAGGCGGTTGCCGGCGGCGAAAAAGCGGTCGCGCAGGACGGCGAGATCGGGGATCAGGCCGACGTACCAGAAGAGCACGGACACCGTCGCGTAGGTGGAAACGGCAAACACGTCCCACTCGAGCGGCGAGCGGAAGTTGGGCCAGATGCCGTTGGAGTTGGGCACGGGGAAGAGGAAGCCCGGCCAGACGGCGTACCAGACGCGGCCGACGTGGAAGACCGGAAAGATGCCGGCGCAAACAACGGCGAAGATCGTCATGGCCTCGGCGGCGCGGTTGATCGGCGTGCGCCATTTCTGGCGCAGCAGGCACAAGATCGCGGAGATGAGCGTACCGGCGTGGCCGATACCGATCCAGAACACGAAGTTGACGATGTCCCAGGCCCAGTTGACCGGATTGGCATGGCCCCAGACGCCGACGCCCGTCGAGACGAGGTAGGCGATGCCGACGACCGTGAACGAGGCGACGCTGCACGCGAGGGCGAAGCAGACCCACCACCAGGCGGGCGTCTTCGCCTCAATGATGCTGCAGATTTTTTCCGTCACCCAGTTGAGGCTGCGGTTGTTTTCGACGAGCGTGGCGCGCGGCAGGTGCGCGGGTCTGACCTCGTCGAGGATGGCCGGGCGAGGGATGGCAGTGTGCGCGTCGGCGACGGCGGTGGATGTGTCAGCGGGGGCCATTATTGTGTGCGGCGGAGGCGTATTGAAACGTTGGCGCGGTGGTTTGCACGGTTGTTTGTCCGGTGGTGGTCATTCGTGGCGGGCTCCTTTCTTCGCGGCGGGGTGGTTCCTGGCGTCGTATTCGGTGCGGCTGAAGGGCTGCGCGGCGTAGTCGGGCATGGCCGGGTTCGGGTTGCGCAGCTTGCCGAGATAGGTCGTGCGCGGACGGATGTTCAGGTAGCCGAGAAGGGCGTAGTCCTGTTCGCGTGCTTTCGCCCTGGATACGGCGCTCTCCGGGTCACGGAGGTTGCCGAATGTAATGGCGTTCACAGGACACACTTGCTGGCAGGCGGTCTTGATGGTGCCGTCGGGAATGAACACGTCGCCCGAGGCGCCGGCCTTCCGCTTTTGCGCGATCCTGGCTTGCTGGATACGTTGCACGCAGTAGGTGCATTTTTCCATGACGCCGCGCATGCGCACGGTGACGTCCGGGTTTTTCACCATCCTGACGAGTTCGGGCATCTGCTTCTGCTCGCCGAGCGGGCCCATGTAGAGCGCGTCGGTCGAGCGCTTGTTCCAGTCGAAGAAATTGAAACGGCGCACCTTGTACGGGCAGTTGTTGGCGCAGTAACGGGTGCCGATGCAGCGGTTGTAGGCCATCGTGTTAAGGCCTTCCTCGTCGTGCACGGTGGCGTTGACGGGGCACACGGTCTCGCAGGGAGCGAGTTCACAGTGCTGGCAGCTCACGGGCATGAGGCTGACTTGCGGATTTTCGGGGATCTCGCGGTTGCCTTCGCCTCCGAAGGCGGTGCCGTCGGCGCGCCCGTCGGAGTAGTAGCGGTCGAGGCGTATCCAGTGCATCTCGCGACCGCGCAGGACCTGATCCTTGCCGACGATGGGGATGTTGTTTTCCGCCTGGCAGGCCACGACGCAGGCGTTGCAGCCGATGCAGGTGTTGAGGTCGATCGACATGCCCCACTGGTGGTGGCCGTCGAACCCGGGCGTCTGGTAAAGCGAGTTGCCGCGGGGGATGGCGGTGACGGTTTCATGGAGCGGCGTGTTCTTGTCGGGGCCGAGATTGGCGGGAGTGTGCGACTCCATGCCCATTTCGTTGACCCAGCCGAGGTCGGTGGAGCCGTCTTCTTTGTAGTTGGTTTCGCGTACAATGTCGCGGCCTTCCATCGACCAGTGCTCCTGCGTGTTGGCGAGCAGGTAGTGTTCGCCGGTCAGCTCGATCTTCGCGCCGGTCGCGATGTGCGGGGCGGCGGCGGTGCGAAGGGGGTAAAAATTGTGTCCGGTGTTTTTGCCGACGCGTCCGGAAACGGTGCGTCCGTAGCCGAGGGGGAGGACGATGGTGAAGTCGGAGAGGCCGGGCTGGATGTGCAGGGGGCCGGTGATGGTGCGGCCGCCAAGCGTGACGCAACCGATGAAGGCGCGCTCCTTGCCAATGGTGAAATCGGCTTCCTCCTTGCGCACCACCTGGGGGAAGGGATGCGAGCCGCCGGGCTCGATGCCGAGGTGACGGGCAAGATGCGGGGAGATGAGGATGGCGTTGTCCCAGGCAATTTTGGTGATCGGGTCAGGGCATTCCTGGAGCCAGCCGTTGTTGGCGAAACGGCCGTCATCCACCTTGTGATCGGTGACGAAACGGACTTCGAGATTGTCTTCGGAGAGCGCGGGAGGGGGGGGGGGAGGAGGGAGCGTGGGCGCGGCGGCGGTGGCGGTGGCGTCGAACCTGACGTCGGCTTTCGCGTACTCGCTGCCTTCGAGCAGGCCGTCGTGAAGGAATTTGCGGAAAATCTGCGCGGCCTCCCGGGCGTCGGAGTCGATTTCCTTCGCGTCCTTCGCGGGGAGCTTGCCGCCGGCGAGAGGGATGACCGTTTCATAAACGAGGGTGTAGGGATCGGTCTTTTCGAGGCCTGCGATACGGGCGAGAATTTCGTTTTCCGTGATGCCGTCGAAGAGCGGCAGGATCATCGGCTGCACGGGCACGAGGGTGCCGTCGGCCGTGCGGGCGTCGCCCCACGATTCGAGGAAGTGGGTGGCGCCGATGTGGGCGCTGTTGGCCGGAGCGGCCTCGAACGCGACGAGCGAGGTCTCGTCCACGTAATAACCGTGGCGGATGATCTGCGGGACTTTTTTGAGCAGCACGGCAAAATCGAGCTCGGCAGGCGCATCGTAGGCGGGATTGCCCCCGAGGAGGACGAGCGTCCTGACGGAGCCGGTGTCGATGGCTTTCGCGAGCTGGCTGATCGTGGCGGAAGGGGGGGGGGAGGGGACAGTGAGAAGTTCGACGGGCTTGCCGGCGCCGATGTTGCCGAGGGCGGCGTTGACCGCGAAGGCGATGGCGTGGACCTGCGCGGGCTGGTGCGCGCCGGCGATGACGATGCTCTCGCCGCGGTGTTTCTTGAGATCGTCGGCGCAGGCCTTGAGCCACTGGTCCTTGTTCCTGAAATCGAGACCTTCGGCGGGGCGGGCAAAGGTGTCGTCGCCGGTGATCTCGACCGCGAGCGCCGCGATGAAGGCGAGCATGTGGCTGCTGGCGAGGCGGAGGCGGTGATCGGCCATCGAACCGACGAGCGTGAACGTGCTTTCAACCGCATAGAGGCGATTCATCGGGTCGTCGCGCTTGATGACCTTGCGGCCCCTGGAGAACTCGCGGGTATAGTAGAGCGAACCGGCCTCGGAGTGGAAAAAGTCGGCATCAATGGAGACGATGCGTTTGGCCTGCGCGAACCGGTAAACCGGTTTCACGTCGTCGCGTCCGAAGGCGCCCTTCGCGGCGGCGGCGGGCGGCTCGTCCTGGATGGCCTCGTACTCGGCCCAGGTGGCGGCAGGGAATTTTTCGCGAAGCGCGGCGACGAGGCGGGCGCGGGTCGGCGAGGAGGATTCGCCGGCAAGGAAGGCGAGGCCGGCGCCTTGGCCGGCGGCGGCGGCGTCCTTGCCGATCTTCGTCAGCAGATCCTGCACGGCGGCGGGCGTGACTGCGGCGCGGTTGATGGCGTGCATGGTGGCGCGGTCGGGATCGTAGAGATCGAGAATGGCAGCCTGCGCGAGAAGCGAGGTGCCGCCGCCGTAGGGCTTGTAGGTGGGGTTGCCTTCGAGCTTGGTCGGGCGGCCCTGGTGCGTCTCGGCGAGGAGCGGGATGGCGCAGCGGCGCAGCGGGAACGCGGTGGCGTAGTAGAGCGGCAAGCCGGGGATGATGTCCTCGATGGATTTGCCGTACGGGAGGATGTGCTTTTCCGGGCGGCGGCAGCCGGCGAGGCCGAGGCCGAGTCCGAGTCCGCCGAGAGCAAAGCCGGCGGCCATGAGCTTGAGGAACTGGCGGCGGTCGACGCCATTGAGCGTGGAGGCGCCTTCAGGAAACTCGCGTTCGAGTTGGTTCCTGAATCCGGGCGTGGCGGCGAGTTCGTCGAGGCTGCGCCAGTACTGGCGTCCGGAGGGGGGGGGGGCGGGATGTTGAAATTGGCGTTTCATTCGGCGGTTCGGCGGCGGGTGGCAGCGTGGTCGTTGATCGTCGTTGCGCGTTGTTCAGCGGTGGCAGCCGGAGCAGCTTTGTGGCGGTTTCACATTCCAGTCGTGGACGAATTTCCGGCCTTCCTTGACACGGACTTCGTCACCGCCCGGGTGTTGCCAGCCGAGGCGGGTGACGAGTTCCGGATCGCGCAGGTGGTCGCCCGGATTGCGATGGCAGTCGAGGCACCAGCTCATCGAGAGCGGCTTTTCCTGGTGGACCACTTCCATCCGGTCGATGCGGTCGTGGCACTCGACGCAGGAGACGCCGCGGGTCACGTGCACGGAGTGGTTGAAATAAACGTAGTCGGGCAACGCGTGGATCTTGACCCAGGGCACGGGCTGGCCGGATTCGTAGCTGTCGCGCACGGGCTGGAGCAGCGGGCTGTCGGTGCGCACCTGGTTGTGGCAGTTCATGCACGTCTGCGATGTCGGGACGGTGGAGGTCGGCCCCTTGTCGATGCCGACGTGGCAGTACCGGCAATCGATGCCGAGTTGGCCGGCGTGCAGCGCGTGGCTGAACGGCACCGGCTGGGTGGGCGCGTATCCGACATTGGCGTACTTCGGCGTGGCGTACCAGGTGATCGCCGCCGTGGCGATGCCGCCGAGGACGAACAGATAAATGATGATCCGGAGCGGCAGCCGGTTGGCTGACTTCGGGAAAAGGCAGGACAGGGCCGGGTGAGTCGGGCGAGTTGCCTTGTTGGCGTCCATGCTGCTTAAAGCGGATCAGCCGTGCGTGCGACAGATCGCGGTTCGGGCCGAAGGGAGATCGGGAGAGCTTGGCCGCTGGCAGCCGGTAAGACTGCCGCGGTGGCGGCGGCGGACGAAACGGGTTTCGCAAGCAGGCGGGGCACCAGGCCGATGGTGGCCGAGAGGCCCAGGAGCTTGGCGAAAAAGGTCTTTCGCGAGTGTGGATGGCTCACTGGTCTTTGGTCAGGTTAAAAGAGTCGGGAGAGGAACGAATGCGGGGCCTGGTCCAAAGTAAACCAAATTTTCCAGGCGCTAGAAGCTACGCTACACTATAAGGCAATTTATGCGCAACCCGCTGCTTTTCTAATCGGTTTACGAGGGAGCAGCGTGACGGACTGAGCAAAACCGGAAGCAAGAAATGCGCAACTCACAGCCTCTTCTCCGGCCCCTCGCAAGCCCCGGAAGCGAAAGATATGATGCGGGCTGATAAGATCGCGACGCAGGGCCGGGGTAGGGATTTCGCAGACAGGCGCGGGGGCCGTTTAGGAACCGTAAGGAAATAAACAGTGCAAAGATGCGCCGGGATTGAAGAGGGAGCCAAGGAGCTGACGAGGGAGTTTACCGAGGTAAATGACCGAGTCAGCGACGCTGGCTCGCTCTTCAAAACCAAGCAAATTTGCTCTGGTTATTTCCTTACGGTTCCTTACCGGCTCTGGAGGCTGAAGCGGTTGAGCCCGGCCTTGCGGCAGGCGTCCATGACGAAAGCCAGCGTCCTGAGCGGCGTGGTCTCGTCGGCCCGGATGAGCACCGGGATGTCCTTGCTCGCCTGCCGCGCCTGGTCGAGCTGCGCGGCGAGTTCCTCGCGGGAGACGATTTGCCCGTTGAACGAGAGTACTCCCTCGGGCGTGATGCCGATGGTGATGTTGCCCTGAAAGGCGTTTTTGCCCGCCGTCTCCACTCGCGGCAGGGTGATGTTGAGCGTGGCCGCGCTGCGAAACTGCATCGTCACAAACGCGAAAAACACCAGCATCACGAGCACGTCGATCAGCGGCACGAGATTGAGCTCGGGCCGGCGACGGCGGGCGCGGGGGCGAAGGGAAAGGCCGGTGGACATCGGTGTTGCCTGGGTGTGGTTGCGTCGTCGTGGTCGAGGTTATCCGTTCACTCCGGCCCCGGTCCGGCCGCCCGCGCCCGCGCCGGACCCGGTCCTGGATGCGCGCGAGGTGTTCGCCAGCACGCGTTCGAGCAGCACGTCGAGTTGTGCGGCGAAGGTGTCCACCCGTCGCTGGAAGATTCCGCTGCCGATCAGGGCCGGCACCGCGATCACCAGGCCGAGCACGGTGGCCGAAAGCGCCAGCGACACGCCGCTGGTGAACTTCACCGGGTCCGGCAGCCCGGTGTCGCCCGAGATGCTGGAAAACACACGGATCAGCGACCACACCGTGCCGGTCAGCCCGAGCAGCGGCGCGCCGGCATAGATCACGTCGAGGTACGGCAACCCGCGCTCCATCCGGGAAACCTCCAGCCGCGCGAATGCCTTGACCGCGCCGGAGTCCTCCGGGTGTTCCTCGGCAAACGCGATGATCCGCGCCAGCGCCGAATGTTCGCCTCCCGAGACCGGCCTGCCGGTCACGACCGACTCGACCAGATCGTCCGGCAGCACCGCCGCGCGCCGCAAGGCAAACCCCCGCTCGCAAAGGATGAACACCAGAACGAGGGAACACAGGCCGAGCGGGTAAACGAGCAGGTCCGCGCCCCTGATGATGTCGATGATGGCAAGAAACATGGTGGAAAAATGGATGCTGCGGCCTTCACGCCGAAGGCCGGTCCGGCCTGCGAAGTGCCGCGAGGCAGGTTTCACAGCAGGTTCCATTTGCCGCAGTCCGTCAAGAGGCGCGCGCGCGGCTTTGTCTTCCCGGGGACCCGCGTCCGGAGGGTTCACGGCTCCGGAGGCAGCGTGGGGGCTGTCAGCAACGTTTCCGGACATTGCCGGAAAAACGGGAATCCACGTTGAAGCCGCGCATCCGGTTGTTTGACTGGTCGCCCATGAAATCGTGTTTCCGTCTCGTCGTTCCTGTTATCGTGGCTCTGGCCGTTTCCCTGCTTGCGGGTTGCGGCACGCCTCCGGCGGTCGCCGGGCTCGGGGCCGAGCTCGCCGGAGTCAAGTCCGCCAGCGATGCAAACGGCTTTGTCGCCACGATCCGTTACATCAACGGCGGCACCCGCCCTGTCGCGGTGCAATCCGCCCGGCATGAACTCGTCATCGGGGGCCGTCCTGCCGGTGAAGTTGTTCTCACCGCTCCGCTCGGGCTGCCGCCGCTCTCGTCAACAGACCGTGAAATCGCGATTGCCGGGTCTGGCAATGCGATCACCCGCGCGCTGCTCGCCGAAGCCGCCCGCACGCCGGGCGCCACCTGGATACTTTCCAGCGAAATCATCGTGGATAACGGGGGCGACCGCATCGTCCTAAAATCCCGCGCCGGCGGAAAGCTGGCCGGCGAGTAGAGCGGGAAATCGCCAGAGGCCGAGCGCGCTATTGACATGCGGCGCCGAATCGCGGCTATTCCCGTCCTTGCAGCATCGGGGTGTAGCTTAGCCTGGTAGAGCGCCTGCTTTGGGAGCAGGAGGTCGAGAGTTCGAATCTCTCCGCCCCGACCATTTTCCCCTGAGAGATAACTCTGCGGGGGAATTATTAAAAACCCTGCACAACCTGTTGAAATGCAGCGACTAGTAAAACGGCAAAAATTTAACGATTTTGGCGAGAGTTCGGAAAGCAGAAGGAAAGCTACTCCCGGAAGCCTGAATTTTGGGTTTTGGAAGCCCTGCCCAGTAGTGTTCGGCAGGGAAACTGCTGAAGGAGAGAAGGGAGAGGAAGGATGAGTGATTATGGGGGAGAAAGGGAGAAAGAGAGCAGGGTAGGGCGGAGAGAGGAGAGAGGGGAACAG
>JAISAX010000011.1 GCA_031266495.1 Opitutaceae bacterium | reverse complement strand
AAGTGTCCCCGTTGCTCCCTCGTCACCATCTGCCTCCCCGACGAAACCCGCCTGTTGCATGAAGCCCCCGCTCACCCCGACGATGAGGACTTCATCACCACGCAAGAAACCTTCCCCTTCGACCGCGACTTCGCTCCACCCCGTCCTGCGCCAGACGCCATCCACGGCAACGACGCCGCTCCCGTTTCCGCCCGAAACATCCCGGCCGCCCGCCGCCTCATTGCCGCGCGCGATGATGAACGCGAACTCTACATCACCACTCCCGGCACCTCGCTCACCAAGAAAAGCGAGCTCATCCAGATCAAGGAGAAGGGAGAACTCATCAACGAACTCCGTATCAAGGATCTCAACCATATCGCCATCTTCGGTTCCGCCATCATATCCACCGCCCTCCTCAACGAACTCGCCGACCGTGACATTGCCGTCAGCTACTTCACTGCCGCCGGCACCCTCAAAGCCTGGACCCGCGGCCCCAGTCTCAAAAACGTCTTCACCCGCATCGCCCAGTTCCGGGCCGCCGACAATCCCCGCGCCGCTCTCCCCCTCGCCCGTCTCTTCGTGCAGGGCAAAATCCGCAACCAGCGCACCCTCCTCATGCGTAACCATGCGATGCCGCCGGCCGCCACTCTCGGACGTCTCCAGCACGCCATCACCGCCGCCGCCTCTGCCGAAAACATCGAAGAACTCCTCGGCATCGAAGGCTCGGCCGCCCTCGCCTATTTCCAGGAATTTTCAGGCATGCTCAAAACCACCGGAGATGACATACTCGACGCCATCGCTGACGGCAGCTTCTCCGGAACCGGGCCAGCCTCCACAGCCGGAGACCCGCTGCCTGCTGCGTCCGGAGGTGGACGCCGCCGTAATGGCCGGCGAGATACACCCGGCCAGGAGTTTTTCAGATTTGATTTCACACGTCGCAATCGCCGACCGCCACGTGACGCAGTCAATGCGTTGCTATCGCTCGCCTACAGCATCCTGACCAAGGATTGCACCAGCGCCGCCCATGCGGTCGGTTTCGATCCGTATGTCGGTTTTTATCACCAGCCGCGATTCGGACGCCCCGCGCTCGCGCTCGATCTCATGGAGGAATTCCGTCCTCTTGTTGCCGACTCGGTCGTTTTGACCCTGATCAACACCCGCATGATCGGTCCCTCCGATTTCGTGCGCGCCGGAGACGCGGTAAACCTGAGTCCGGCGGGCAGGAAACAGTTTTTCAATGCGTATGAACAACGCATGCGTTCGACGATCACACACCCGGTTTTCGACTACAAGGTGAGTTACCGGCGCGCGCTGGAGTTGCAGGCCCGCTTGCTGGCCAAGGCGTTGACCGGAGAGATTGCCGCCTACGTGCCGTTTACGACGAGATAGCGTCGGCCGAGGCGGTTCCCCGGCATGCACCGCCCGATAAAAAGGAGGAAACCATCGCAACGGCGCTGAGCCATGGCGTGGAGAATCCCGGCAAGTAACGGGAGGACCAGACAGATCTTGGCCAAGAGAGAGTCGAGGAAGACGGGAGGGAGAAGGAGGATGCGTGGGGGAAGGAGAAGAGAGCGCATGGCGAGGAGATCGGCCGGAGCGAGGTTGGAGCGGGAGCGGTTTTTGCGGGCGAAGTTGAAGAAGTGCTGGTAGGTGGAGGAGGCGATGAAGGGTTCTTCACAGAACTTAGTGGCGACTGAATATAGAGAACAAATCAGATTCGCCTCAGAAAAAGAAATTCGAGATTGGGAACTGAAGTAACACGGATCGACGTGGCACGGGCTTCCAGCCCGTGGACGGCGCGAAGCGCCGCCTCCATGCCTCCCCGCCTCCCTCCCGCCTCCTTCCCGCCAACTTCCACTCCCGGAGCGGGCGGGACGCCCGCGCCACGTCGGAGCGGAGAGGCAACGCTCACGGGCAAGGATGTTCAGAAGCACCCGCGCCCGCGCTGGCGACGACGCATCGCCGCACACGCCGCCAGCATCGCCGCCACCCCGGCCACCGCCCCCGTCGCCCCCGCCTCCGGCACCGCCACCGCCGTCAACTTCAGTACAAAGCCTAAAGTCCAGTACTCTAGCGGTTCATCAACACCCCAATAGTAGGATCCATAGGAATTGGCAATTATCTCGTTGTTATCATTGATGCCCAAGCCCGCCATAACCTGCAACAGCTTGACAGAGAGGAAACCACTGCCGCTGATGAGCGCCGGGACCTCCTCGGCCAGATCCTCCAGATTCACTGTTTCCCATGTATCGAATCCGTCTTTGCTGATCCAGACCGTGGCATCATTGTTATTGTCTTTCCCGACGATCATGCCGTTGTTGTTGATTCCATACGCCTCACCAGGACCCAAATCCACAAATTCACCCTCCGCATTCCAGTAACCGGCGTGAGTCTGCTGCTTCCCGTCAATTTGGCCGGTGACATAGCCTGCGGTCTCATTGCTGTCATTGATGTCCCGTAAATAGAGGGAACTGTTTCCCGTGATGTTCAGGGATGCCACGGCGGTAGTCTTGTAATAGTCAGAAGAAACCGCCCAGTCGTGCCAGGTGTCGTTGGCGTTGGTATCCCAATAACCCCAGATATTATTGCTATTGTATCCGAAGATGTGGCCATTGTTGTTGACACCGATTGAGGAACCTCGACCGAGATCATGTCCGGCGTCGGGACCTTCAGCGGACAGTTTCCAATAAACCGCATGAGGGACCCTTCTAATGTCGTCTTCAGACTCTTCATACTCTTCATAAAAAATTCCACTCACGATACCACTGTTATTGATTCCTGTGGCTAACTGTTCGATACCTATGATCGGGAAAGAATCATCGCTTAACTCAAAATGCCCCGTATCACTTCCGGCTTTTGACCAGTAACACATATCCGGAGTACCCTCCGTGTAAACTCCGACAATGATCCTGCTGTCGTTGATGTCGTGCATCGCCGGAGGAGAATAATCGGGTGATGATATCAGTGTTGCGGTGATTTCCCAAGCCGCCGCTGCCGCGCTGGCGCTGGCGGTCAGGCCGGAAAGGGCGGCGGCTAATGCAAGATTCGTCAAAACAGACAATGTTCGCCGGCTGCGGCGCGGATGACTGGTTTCTGGTGTTGTATTCATGGTGTCAGACAGGTGGGGGCAACAGAGGTAACCGGGACGGAAGGGACGGAAAATGGAGGATTGATTGAAAAGGTGTCAGGCGATGTCAGCCAGGGCCGGGACCGGTGGCGGCGCGGACTGGCGCGGACGCCACCGGGGTTCGCCAGGTGTCACCGGGAGGGGGGGGGGGGAGGAGCGGCAAGAGTCGCCCGGGCCTTCGGGGCCGTGGGCGGCGCGGCCGTGCGAGACGGGGATG
>JAISAX010000884.1 GCA_031266495.1 Opitutaceae bacterium | reverse complement strand
CCCCCCCCCCCCCCCCCCCCCCCCCCCCCCCCCCCCCCCCCCCCCCCCCCCCCCCCCCCCCCCCCCCCCCCCCCCCCCCCCCCCCGACCGGGTCAGGAACTAGCGCTCGCGTCGGGGAGAGATTCGACGGAAACGCTTGGCAAGCGCGACGATGGCCGCGCAGGCGGCGAGGCCGGTGATGGTCGCACGAGGTTCCGGGATTGATAAAATGGATACGTTTTCGAGGGTGAAGCTTTTGAGCTTTGAACTGGAGTTCATGCCCACGAAGGCGAGCGTGTCGAAGGATGTGAAACCGGAAGCATCTTCGCATGACATGGTGGTGAGAATGGACCCGCTCCCGTCGAGTATGCTGAAGGTAATGCTCATGATGTCGTCCCCGGTGCGGATGAGGGAGAGAACCCCCGTGCAAGTGACGCCGGCCTCAAGGATTGTCGCCGTGCCGCCGCCGAGACCCGTCATGGCATCACTGTTATTGAGAAGATTGGTGCTGCTCTTGTCGCGCTTGCTGATGCTCAGGGACGTGTCCGAATCGGCGCCGGGGTTAAGATAGAACGCATAGCCGGTGTAGTTGGTAAAGACTACATTGCTTGTCTTCTGGTTGTCGGCAGCGATGCGATTGCCTCCCGAACTGAAGAGGCCGATGCGGAAGGCGCCGGATGTATCAAAAATGTCGGAGAGCCGGAAATCGAATCTGACCGACAATGCCTCGCCGACGCCGAGACTGACGGGATCGCCCGCGCTTGTGAAATAGGTGAGGAGCTGGCTGGTCGTTCCGTTGACGGTCTGGGTAATGCTGCCGCCATTGGTTGTGTCATAGGCAATGGAACCGCTGGTTCCCGAGGAATACCATGCGGATGTGGTGGGCAGGCTGGAGGTCAACCGGTTGCCGGTGAAGTCTTCCGAGAGGAGGGTGCTGGCAGAGAGCGCGGGCAGCGTGAGCGACGCCAATCCGAGACAGGTCAGCATCGCAGTGACGGGATGATGAGGGCGAAGGACGGCAAGGGATTTCATGCCGGGGGAGGAGAGGACGGTTTTAGTGCCGGATGTGTTCATGGTGAGTATGCTTGGTTCTCTTGGGAAATGTAAAATCGGGAGATTGAAACAGTTTTTGTAGTTATATTTAGAATACAGAACTCCCGTGCGTGGCGCGGGAAGATTGACGGTGAAAGTGGATGTGCCGATTACGGTCACACCGAAACTGGAGGGAGAGGCGTTGGGAGAAGCATGAGGCAAATGGGTTCGATGTGGTGGAAATGACACTATTACACGAAAATCATAAATCAATTCAAAAATCACAAAAAGTGACATAAATAGCAAACTATTTCCTGCCCAACAGGATAAAAGTGACAAAGCTCATTTAATGAAACAATCCTTGCAGTTGAACTTTAGAATTACGGAGGAAATCCGTCAGTGCTTTGACGAGATCGAGAAGCGGACGGGACAAAAGGACTACATCATTGCGAGGTCATTGTTTCACGCGCTTGTCGAGCATTGGAACAAGCATAAATCCATTACGTTGCCGTTTGTGATTTCTGATAATTCATTGGAGAAGAAAGAGTAAATAAAGTTACAAAATGCTGAAACGGAAACTTGGAGCGACACTCTCCGACCATATCGTCCGGGAAATCGAGAAATGTGCCGATACTGTTCAAACGACACCAACGCAGTATCTTGCACAGATTGCTGAATGGTGGTACGGGCAGAACAGCCCGCCAGTAACCGCAGCCGAAGCACGACTGCGAGAATCGACCAGTCAGCCCAAAGCCACTCGCAAATCGTCCTGACGCCTCCCCGAAGCAAAGGCGCCGATTACGATCATATCGGGTCTGCGGGGGCCAGTGCGTTGACGAGATCGGGAAGCGGGCGGGACAAAAGGACTACATTTTGCGAGGTCATTGTTTCACGCGCTTGGCGAGCATTGGAACTTCGATCAATTCGGACGGGATGCGGGTCAGCGGAGGAAGCATGGGGGGGGGGGGAAGTTTGAATTTTGAAGTTGGGAATTTGAAGTCGGGGATTGGTTTTCGGCAGCGTTGCCGAACGGTGGATTGTCACCAGTTTCAAACTACAGGTTTCAGGTTTCAGATTTCAGATTTCAAACTGATGTTACGCGGACCGGCCGTAGGGGCGTCGCTTGCGACGCCCGCGCCAGGCGGAGAGAATTGGCGTATCTCCCGTTGCGAACGTTCATTGCGGGCTTCGCAAGCGAAGCCCCTGCCTCTCGGCTGCGTAACATCAGCTACAAATTTCCAACTTCCCCGGCGCCGGTGCCGGAAGGCGCCGGTACCGCCAGCCGTTCTTCCACGTCGCGGAGCGACTGGAGAAAATCGAGGGCATCCTGGAGGGCCTCGCCGGACATGCCGGCAAAGCCGTTTTGCACGAGGTGTTGCCGGGCGCTCGTTCGACGGGTTGCCTGCGTCGGGGACGGTGTGGGTCCTGCTTCGGCACTCGCAAGACGCGCCGGAGCCCGATCCGGAGTACGAGAAAGAGAGGGAGAAAGAGAGGGAGAAAGAGAACGAATTATGCCCCTGCCGGCCCCGGCCTGCAAAACCGGCTTGCGATAACGGCATTTTTACGAGGAGTTTTCCTGTCTGTTATTCACGCCCAACCTTAACTCCCTGTTCCTTCCATGCCCAGAACCGTCACACTCTTCACCGGCCAGTGGGCCGATCTCCCGCTCGAAAAGCTCGCTCCTCTCGCGAAACAGATGGGCTACGATGGCCTCGAACTCGCCTGCTGGGGCGACCACTTCGACGTCGATGCCGCCATCAACAGCAAGAAGTACGTTCACCAGAAATGGGAATTGCTGCGCGACCACGGGCTGACCTGCCTCGCCCTTTCCAACCACCTCGTCGGCCAGGCGGTGTGCGATCTCATCGACGAGCGTCACAAGTCGATCCTCCCGCCCGATGTCTGGGGCGACGGGGATCCCGAAAGCGTCCGCCGCCGCGCCGCCCGCAAGATGATCACCACCGCGAAGGCCGCACGCACCTTTTTCGACGCGCGGCCCGGTCTCAAGTCGAGGGAGACGTTCCCCGCCGTCGTCAACGGTTTTACAGGCTCCTCCGTCTGGCACTCCATCTACGCCTTTCCGCCGACCACGCAGGCGTTCTGGCAGCGCGGGTTCGACGACTTCGGTCGCCGCTGGCTCCCGATCCTCGAAGCCTTCGACAAGGCCAACGTCAACTTCGCCCTCGAAGTCCATCCCACCGAGATCGCCTTTGACATCGCCAGCGCCCGCCGCGCCCTCGCCGCGGTGAAAAACCACAAACGTTTCGGCTTCAACTACGACCCCTCGCACCTCGGTTACCAGGGGGTGGACTACGTGAAGTTCATCCGCGAATTCGCCGACCGCATCTACCATGCGCACATCAAGGACGCCTGGTGGGGACACGGCACCGGCGAGGCCGGCGTTTTCGGCGGTCACACCGATTTCGGCGACCACCGCCGCTACTGGGATTTCCGCTCGCCCGGCCACGGCGACATCAACTTCGAGGAAATCATCGTTGCACTCAACGACATCCGCTACGCCGGACCGCTCTCCGTGGAGTGGGAAGACATCCGCATGGACCGCGTCCACGGCGGCACCGAAGCCGCGGCCTTTGTGCGCAAGATCGACTTCCCGCCCAGCAACGTGGCTTTCGACGCCGCCTTCGACAAAAAGAACCAGTAATCTTTTCAAATTACGCAGAGAGCACGGAGGCGCCACGGAGTGCAGGGAAGCCCATATGATCCCGGACGCCTGCATTCATCTCCCCTCCCCCTCCCCTCCTCCTCCTCCTTCAGAAACAGGTCCATTGCCAAAGGACTTCCCGTTCAGCCGGACGGACCTCCCCAAACTCTGTGCCTCCTCCGTGCCCTCTGTTCTGTGTAACCCGAAAATCTGAGCAGAATTTATGAATCCTGTAAAAATCGCCATTATCGGCGCGGGCGGCATGGTCCGCTACCACGCCGCCGGATTCCGTGCCGCCGGCGCGGAAATCGTAGCCATCGCCGACGTCAACCACGCCGCCGCCGAAAAAACCGCCGCCCGCGAGGGTATCGCCCATTCTTACGGCGACGTGGCGCGCATGTTGAAAGAGATTCCCGAAATCGACGGCGTCTCGGTCATCGTGCCCAACAAATTTCACGCCCCGCTCGCGCTCCAGGCGCTGAAAGCCGGCAAGCATGTGTTCTGCGAAAAACCCCCCGCGATGAACGCCCGCGAAGCCCGCGCCATGGCCGCCGCCGCCGCGAAGGCGAAGCGCACCCTGATGTTCAATTTCAACAACCGCGCCCGTCCCGAATCCGTCGCCATGATGGATTACATCGCCGGCGGCCAGGCCGGCCAGGTTGGCAGAATAAACTCCGCGCAGGCCAAATGGATTCGCCGCACGGGCATCCCCGGCTTCGGCGGCTGGTTCACCAACAAGGCGCTCTCCGGGGGCGGGCCCCTCATCGACCTGCTCCACATGCTCGATCTCTCGCTTTACTTCATGGGCTATCCCGAGCCCGAGTGGGCGCTCGCGCAGACGTTTTCCGATTTCATCACCGACAAGGGCTTCAAGGGTCCGTGGGGCATTCCCGACGTGGCCAAGGGGGTGACCGATGTGGAAAACGCCTGCCACGGTTTTGTGAAATTCAGGACCGGTCAGGTGATCTCCCTGCAAATCTCCTGGGCCGAGCTCGTCGCGCGCGAGGAAGTGTCCGTGACGTTCCAGGGCACGAAGGCCGGCGGTCTCGTCCGCCGCCTCTTCGGTGTGGACGGCCTCGACGACACGGCGATCGACACCTGCGAACTCTACGCGCAGGAGCATGGCCGTTCGGTCAATAAAAGCATCCTCGTGTCGCCCGATCCGACGATGGGCCGCGAGGCCTCCGCCGCGAATTTCGTGGAGACGATTGCCGGCCGCGCGAAGCCGCTCAACACGCCCGACCAGGCGGTGTCTCTGATGCGGATCATCGACGCGATCTACGCCAGCGCGAAAACCGGCAAGCCGGCGAAGTGCTGAAAAAAGTGGCGCGGACGTCCCGCCCGCATCCAATGAAGAATGGAGAATGAAGAATGGGCCGATCCCTGCGGAAACCGAAGCTCCTGCACCTCATTCTGCATTCTTCATTAGCGAAGCGTCACGTGGCGCGGGCTTTTTCAGCCAAATGCCCGGCAACCGTTGCCTCACCGCGTAGCCGCCGCTCCACCCGCTCAGACGCGTCTGCGGCGGCCACGACGTACCCACACTCCCATGACAAGCATCATCACTCCCATCCCGGCAGCATACGTCCCCGGCTCAGGCACGGTCGTCAGGCGGACAATACGGAAGCCGCGGATGAAGTCGTTCCTGCTCGCCATGGCGTAGCTGGAGAGAGCACACTCGGCGGTGAGGTCCTCGCCGCTAACGCCTAACGAGCCGCCCCGTGTCACACGGAAATTATCGAAAGCAATAGTATCAGTCATCTCCGCCATATTCCCCGCCTGGTCATACGTTCCAAAATACGAGCTGATATTACGCGAAGCCGGAACCGGCGGGAACGGCCGGAGCGGCGGCATTCCTGCCGCTGCGACGAGGCGCGAAGCGCCTCGCCTCTTGCTTCTGCGCCTCTCTGAACCGGCGACGCTTCGCGTCGTCGCAGCGGTCTGGAGACCGCCGCTCCCGCCTGCGTAACATCAGATACGAGGTCGCATAGATGTAACTACCTACATCCATCGGCCCGCTCTCTCCGTCAAAGTTCGCTCCGTTCACCGCATCCGGCTCGTGGCTTGGATACGCTCCATTCGCCCACGGATAATCCGTGTACCCGCCATTCCCGTTGTTCAGCGTCGGATTGTAGTACGCCGCCTTGTACCACTCGTCCTCGCTCGCTATCACCCATCCCCCCGCTCCCGGCTGCTGCCTCCGCATGATCAGTCGCTCCAGTGAAGCTGCCCTCAACAAACGTGTACAACCCCGTCTCCGTTGTAAGCGTCAACCTGGGTGCCTCCTTGACAGGGGCAGGTCGTGAGGATCGTTTTCGCGGTCCGTGACGGAGAGTTATCCGATCCGTGACGGACGTTGTGCGGTCAGCGATGTTCAGTGACGAGCGTTACAACGTCAGTCACGGCGTTTACGCGGCAGCGACAACGGGCTTGGCCCATCGGGAAGGGAGGAGGGGAGTCAGGTCGTCGTGATTGGTCATGGAAGGGCTGGCCGTGTCTGGTGAGCGCGCCGCCGCCGGCGAGCCATTCACGGCGAGCGGTCATCAATGCCAACGGAACCGAACTCCAGACCGTATTCTTCGGCTTTCTCAACCTCGGCGCGGATGAATGCCTCGTGGCAAACGGACTGGATGCGCGAGATGGCGGCGCCGGTGCCGGAGTCGATGCCGGCGCCGGTGCCAGCGCCGGAACCGCCTGCCGCGTCATCCTCATTCCAGTTCCAGACCATGCGGGCCGCGGCGGCCTTGTCGCGTCCGAGATAACACTGGTCCACCCACGGCCCGAGGAAGGGCTTGAAGGTGTGGGTTTTGCGGTTTACGGAGAAGATGGCAAATGGAGGTGGGCCGATGCGTGGATCGAGGGCAACACGGTTGTTATCGAATCGGACTTCGTGAGGTCTCCCGTGGCAGTGCGCTATGGATGGAGCAGCAATCCGACTATCAATTTATATAGTCCGGAGGGTTTGCCTGCCGCGCCGTTTCGTTCGGACGATTTCCCCGCAATTACCCGGAATGCCAGATGGGAAATCCTGAAAAATCGGTTCTTCGTGGAATTTAGTAGCAAATGGATAAAGAAGGAGGGAGGGAAGAAGAGTTATGAAAGAACAAGCAAACGTAGAAGAGCATTATGGGAAGCTGTTGCATTGAGCAGAGCCATGGAAGGTGAAAGAGGTAGAGGAGAAAGAGGGAGGGAATTGCATTCAGATAAGGATAGGCCACAAGCGGCTAAGCAAATTTGAATGTCCTTGTTGCCAGAAGCTGGTACCCGTGAATGACCATGCACCGTTACGTAACTTTTCCTTACGGTTCCTTACTGCATGTCCGGTTTTTGAGATGCGCCCGCTGTTTCCGGAGGTAATTGAAGGGGGGGGGAAAGCCCAGTGTTTCACCAGAGCCCACACGTAGGGGCGCACTTCACGTGCGCCCGCGCCCGGCGCCCACGCCCGTTCCCGGCTACATGCGCCTTGCGGCCAGCCAGGCCAGCGCAAGCAGCGCTGCGATGAAGCCCAGGATCAGCAGGGTTCTGAAAAATGCCCTGGTCTTGTGAAAATCTCCGTGCGCGGACCTGGCGGGATGCCGGTATTTCAGGAAGGCGCTCGAGCCAGGGGCGCGTATCTTGGCACCGCTCCTTCCCGTGACGTATGCGTTCTCCGGCATTGGCCGGTCAGAATTCTGTGAGTCCATAGTGCAATAGGGAATTTGCAACTATGAGGCATTTACCCGAGAAGGCGATTATTATCCGGAGCCGTTGGGGGGGGGCACGATCCTGGCAATAGCCTGGTGATTGCAGTATAAGAGGTTAGGTGCATCAACCGAATTGCAAAATTATGGCTTCTCCGGAGCAGCCGCTTGCAGGCGGATCATCGCTGCGGCGTAACGCTTGCCGAATTCGCGCTGGGCGTCGGCACCGAAGTGGAGTTCGTCGCCCTTGTGGGCGAGGCCGTGCGAGGGCACGCTGGCGGCAGCGGCGACGAGCGTCGGCAGCGAATCGATCTGCTCGTTCACCACGCGCGCCCACGGCGACTTGTTGGCGGTGCGGGTGTAGAGGAATTCGCCGAGTTCGCCGGCCACGAAGGGGACGTCGGGCGCGTCCAGATCGCGGCGGAAACCTGCCACGATTTTCGCGAGGTTGGCGGCATAGGCGCGGGCTTTGGTTTCGCTGCCGCATTCGCTTTCGCCCTGGTGCCAGAGGATGCCGCGGAGTTTTCCGGAGGGCTGGGCGAGGCGGGCGCGGCGGACGGCTTCCTTGTAAAGATCGCCGTCCGGCATCCAGCGGCTTTGCGGGGTGCCGCCGACGGCGCACGGGATCAGGCCGATGGTGACGCCGGGTTTTTGCGCGGCCATGAGCTTGGCGAAGGTGAAGCCGAGGCCGACGCCGGCCGCTTTCGGTTTGTCGAAATGAACCGGTTCCCCTTGCAACTGCCACGCATCCCCTGGTCCGAACACGAGGATGCGCGGGTCGGGCGCGCGGTCGGCACCGGTGAGCGGGCCGCGCCCGGCCATATTGGACTGGCCGACGAGCAGGTAGAGATCGAACCTGGCGGCGTCGGGCGGCGTGGCCGGTTGCGCGGCGGGTTGCGTGGCGGCGGCGGGCGACGCGGGAGCGACGGTGGCCAGCAGGACGAGGATGGCAGGCAGGGCGAAAAACAGGCGGGAGAGGCAATAATGGCGCGGGTTCATGCGGTGCATCACGGGAATCGTCCGGACGCGGGGCAAGGGGCGGCGGGGAGCACTCGTTTTCAGAGGAGTGGCCGGCATTCCTGCCGCCGCTGCTTCGCGGGGCGCTCGACGGGAGGCGGCGGGAGGCGGCGGGAAGCGACAGGTGTTCACCGTTGCATTCGCGACGACCATGCCTTGGCGCGGATCGATTCCGGTATGGCGCCGGGATGGAACAGCTTCCATGCCTCGACGCCCAGGGCGCCGGACAGGCGCTCCACCGTTGCCAGCGTCAGGCCGGCGAGACGCCCCGCCTCGAGATCCTGATAGTATTTGTAGGAAACCCCCGCCTTCTCCGCCAGCGCCTGTTGGGTCAGCCCGAAATTCAACCGGGCGTGTCGCAGATTCCGACGAAACTGGGAAAGTAATTTCACCCCGAAAAAATAGGGTGTTGACAGGTTTTTGTTACACCCCGTGAATCCGGGGTGTTGGCACGTATTTCCTCCGCCGGTTTTCCTGCAAAACCTCCTCTCTCGCACCCCGCGCCCTGCGTCCTGAAATCATGACAAGCTCTTTCGAATCGTCTCCGCGCATTTCGCAGAAGGAGTTGGCCCGTGTGCTCGGGTTGAGCCAGAGCACGGTGTCGCTCGGGTTGCGCAATCACCCCGACATCGGCCCGGCGACGTGCGCGCGTATCCGGGAAGCCGCGCGCCGGCTGGGTTACGTGCCCGATCCGTGCCTGTCCGCGCTCTCCGCGTATCGCAAGCGTGTGAAGCCCGTCCGTTATCAGGGAACTCTGGCGTGGCTTTCCAATGATGCGATCGGGGAGGGGAGGGGGGAGGGGAGGGGTTGGCCGGCTCTTCCGGCTTGTCACGGGAGCGCGGCGGAGCGGGCGGGGCAACTGGGCTATCGGCTGGAAGATTTTTGCCTGCGCGAGCCGGGGATGTCAGCGCGGCGCATGGAGGAGATTTTCTGTTCGCGTGGCATTCCCGGGATTCTGGTTTCGCCGTCGGGCGGGAATGGTTCTGTCGAGGGGTTTTGTTTCGGGCGTTTTTCGGCTGTCACGTTTGACCATTCGCTGGAGAGTCCGCGGTTGCATTGTGTTTCGTATCATCGGTTGGGCATGATGGAGAGGGTGTTTCGCAGGCTTCATGAGCTGGGTTACCGGCGTCCGGGGTTGGCCGTGTATCCGGAAAGTGACCGGCGCGCGGGCCGGGCCTGGTCAGCCGGGTTTCGCAATGAGCAGCACCGTTACGCGGATGTCGTTCACGTCCCGCCGTTGCTTGCCGAATCGGGGTCCAGGGAACTTTTTTTCGCATGGTTTCGTCAATGGGAGCCGGATGTGATTCTTACGCCGGAGGCGTCGCGTCTGGACTGGCTGGAGGAGGCCGGGGTGGCGGTTCCCGGCGACACGGGATTTTGCCTGTTGTCCGTGCCGCCGCCGGGCAAGGAACATTGCGCGGGTTGCCAGGAGGATCCGGCAAGGGTGGGCGCCGGGGCGGTGGAGCTTTTGGTGGATATGATCGGGCGTCACGAGGTCGGCATCCCCGCCTCGCAGGTCTGCGTCCTGACCGAGGGCGTCTGGCGGCAAGGCTCCACGCTCGGAAAACGGATACGCCCGGCCGCCGTCGCCGCAGCAGCAGCAACCGCCGCCACTCCTTCGCTCTCGACAGGTGGCGACAGATGGCGACGGGAATCGATGTAATCCGGGAGAGGATACGGGTAACTTCCGTTACTCCTTGTTGAGCCAGAGTAGGGCGGTTTTTCCGGCTTCGTCGTTTTTGAAGGGATCGACGGGGAGCCGGGCGGTGTGGCCGTCGAAATAAACCAGGTTGGCCTTGCCGCCGTGACGCCAGGCCACGACGTGCGTCGTGGAACCGCCGGCGGAGGGGGATTCCAGTTCTTTCGTGTAACCGCCGGTTGCTCCGTCCGCGTAGAGTGTTGTATCCGCGTAGAGCTGCCAGTCGAGAGCGTCGGCAAAGGCCATGGTTTTCGAGGGCCGCAGGATTTCCTCCATCCTGATCTGGCGCACGTATCCTTTCACCCACTCGCCGCCGCGTCCGTGGGCGTTGGCTCCGCAGGTGAACGCCCGGGAGTTGCCGAGCAAACGGGCCGTGGGACAGTTGAGGCTGTTCGCAAGCCGTTCGACGGTGGCGCTTGTGCGTTCCCTGGCAAGGTAGGCGAGAAAATCGGGATTCTGATACCAGATGATTGTCCTGGAGGCGTCATCCTTGTCCACAAGCAGGAGCGGCGCGTAACCGCCTTTGTTGTCGGTGGCCCAGGCGATGTTTGCCATCTGGATCTGGCGCAGGTTGCTGGCGCACTGGACGGCGCGCGCGCTTTCGCGCACCTGCCCGACCGCGGGGATGATAATGGCCGCAAGGATACCAATGATGGCTATGATTGTCAGCAATTCGACGAGTGTGAACGCGCGGCGGTTGACGCGCGCGGTGTTTGTGGTTGTGGCGTCCGTGGTATTCATCGGGTAATGACACGCACGTTGCGGGCCTCGTTTCCCGTCTCAAGGTTTTCGGAACTGATACATATTTGCCGGCAGCGGCAGGGACAGAAGGAGGGGGGGGAGGGGGGGGGGGACGGCATACAGCGGCGGCGGGCGCGGCGCGGACTGAATTGTATGAACGGGCAAAAAGTTGTCAGCGTTGCGCGTTTCCCGCTCGCTCCTCCTCCTGCTCCTCTTCCTCCGATAAAATCATGCACTATAAAAAACAAAAACCTTGTCCGGTCCCCTCTCGTTCCCGTGTTTCCTCCCGTGCCTCTGGCGTGGCGCGTTTTGCGATGCTGCGGCTGTTATTGTTGTCACTGTCACTGTCGCTGTCGCTGTTGCTGTTGCCGCTGCCATCGGCCTTGACAGGCGCGAGCGCGGGAATGGCGGGAGTGGCGGGAGTGGCCTCCGCGCCACCCGCGTCGGTAGAGGAAGGGTTGACCGAACTCGACGGGTTGTTCTCCGGCCTCCTGCCCTGGCTGGAGCGCGTGTACGATCCGGTCAGCGGCGGGTTTTACGAATCGGTCGGCTTGCGGGAAGGACGCGAGGATCGGGCTTACGGACCGGACATCCAGTCCACCCACATGGCCATTTCCCTGCTCTCCGAAAACAGGGCGCTGCAATCCCTGCCCCGTCAGGTGCTCGACGGTTTTGCGCATTATTTCCGGTCCCGCCAGGACCCGCAAACCGGCTTTTTTTCCGATCCCGATTATCCGGAAATGAAAAATTCCCCGCGCATAATGGGCCGTGCGCTGTCCTTTTCGCGGGCGTCGTTGCGCCGCTTTGGCATCGCGCCGCTGTATCCGTATCCCGGAGCCAAAACCATCGAACAACCACCGCCGTCCGCACTCGTGCCCGCTCCCGTGCCCGCTCCCGCACTCGCCTCTGCGCCAGCGCCGGCGTCGGCAACGTCCAGGCCCGCGCGCAAGTCCGTATCCGCGCCTGCGGCCACGACGCCCGCGCACCTCGCCTCCGTGGAAGCGTTTCGCGCCTGGCTTGACAAAAGGCCCTGGCATTTTGCGTGGACCGCCATCGACGAAATCCAGTCCCAGACAACCCTCATCCTCCTGCTGGAACCGGCCCTGCGCGACGCGCTGGTGGACGAAGCCCTGCGCAGCGTGAGTTCGCGCCAGGACCCCGAAACCGGACTCATCAAAAACGGCGGCACGGACATCGTGCGCATCTCGGGCGCCTTCAAGCTGGTTCTCTTTTGCAAGGACATGAAACGGCCCGTCCCCCGCGTCGAAAAACTCCGGGACGCCGTGCTCGCCTGGTTTCGTTCCGGACCCGAAACCGACCGGATCTTTTTTATACGCAACGCCGTTGACGTGCTCTCCGAACTCACCGTGCTCACGGGCCGCAAACTCGCGCCCGACGAACTCCTTCTGGTGCTGCGCGTTGCCCTCGTCGAGCTGGGACGTTTCCGTTGCGCGGACGGCGCGTTTTCGAGCATGGCGGGCGCGTATTACATAACGCCCAACGACCTGTATCTCGGCGAGCGCCGCATCGCGAAAGCCGGTCCCCAGAGCAATGTCAACGGCACTACGATGGCGTGGCGGGCGCGCCAACAACTCTACCGCCTGGCCGCCGGACGGAACGCCCCGCCTCTCGCAGTCCCCGCGGACTTCAGGCTCGTCCGCTAAACGCCTCCCGCCCTCCCTCCCCCCCCCCCCCCCCGCGCGTGCGTGCTGAAGTCCTCAATTGTATGAGCTTCGCGATAATTGCCGTTGTCCCACGGACGCGTTTCAACTCCGGACTCTTCCTTTCTTCCTGGAAAATCAACTACAGACCCAAGGAAATTTATCATGAACAAGCACACCCTGCGACCAACCCGCACCGTAATCAGGAACGGCATCCTTGCCGCTCTTCTTGCCGCCACCGCCGCCACCGGAACGCGCGCGCAGGTTTTTCTCACGGACACGGACGGCGGCGGCACTTACAGCCAGCCCTTCACCACCGGCGTGAATGGCGTGAGTTCGAACACCATGATCAACAACTACAACACGAGCGGATACGCCTGGACCGACAACACCAGCATTGCCGGCTGGTATGCCGTGATGAACGGGGCCAGGCCTGACAACTACATAGCGAGCAGTTCCGGCAACCAGAACGGTTCGGCAATCGGCCTGTTTCTCTTTCGTCCAAGCGGAACGAGCGCTGCGCTTGGCACGATTCGCAACACCAACAACACCGGATTCACCGCATTCGGCGTGCACCTGGTAAACAACACCGGGAAGACGATTACCGCGCTCGCCATCAGTTACATCGGTCAGCAATGGCAGGTGAACACAGGAAGCGCGGACGAACTCACCTTCCAGTACTCGACCGACGCCACCTCGCTCACCACCGGGGACTGGACAACGCACGACGCCCTCACCGTAAAAAGCGTGGAAGACCACGGCACCGGCAACAACGTGTTTGTAGGTAGTGACCTCATCACCACGACTTATCAACGTTCTTACGAATCGAGCATCACGGGGCTGAGCCTTGCGCCGGGGGCCGGCATCTGGCTGCGCTGGGTGGACGTGGATGTCGATGGAGTGGACCAGGCGCTCAGTATCGACAATTTCGCGCTCACGCCGGTTTTTGAGTCCGCGGGCAACATCCCCGAACCGGGAACCTGGGCCGTATTTTCCGGGCTGATACTGCTGGTTTACGCCGTCATACGCCGCCGCGACTAGCGCCGCGCGTCCGGGCCTCCTCGGGGATCGCCGGCATCTTGTGCCGGCTGCGGCGGAGTGGCGGCCTTCTTGCCGCCGGTGCCTCGCGCCCGACCGACCGGTGGCGACATAAATCGCCAGATGGCGACGTAATCCAGAATGCGATCCAGGTAACGCGAGACTCCAGGGATGGTCCGGTGAGCGAAGTCCGGAGTCCGGAGTCCGTGGTCCGGGTCCTGCGGTCCGGGGAGCGCACGCGTCTCGCGTGCCTTGCCCGGCGTCTCGCCGGGCAATCCGGGGGATGGCGGTGAGCGGCGGGTGAGGCGCGTGGGGGTGTGTGTGTGTGTGCGTGTGTGTGTGTGGGGGGGGGGGGGGAGGGGGCCACAAAATCCCCGCAAAAACCGTTCAGGGCTGGCGAGGAAATTGCGGGTCAACTGCACGTGCGGCAGATCGTCGTACGCGGTTTCGGCGAGCCGGCCGTCATCGAAACAGAGCAGCCGTGCGTCCGGATAGGCGAGCAGCAGCGGCGAGTGCGTGGCCACGATGAACTGCGCCGCGCCCTCCTCGACCAGCGCCTTCATCAGACTGAGAAAGGCGAGCTGGCGCTGCGGCGAGAGAGCCGCCTCGGGTTCGTCGATCAGGTACAGTCCGCCCGGGACACACCGACTCTGGAAAAATTTCAGGAAACTCTCGCCGTGCGACATCGCGTGCAGGTCCTCGCCATAGCGCGAGGTCAGCGCCTGTTTTTGCGCGAACATGTAACCGCGCACCCGCGGGTCATCCTTGAAGCGCTCGGCCATCTCGTCCATCGACTCGGCGCGGCGGCGCGTCTCGCGGGCGAAATTGAAAAAATCCTCCGCGCGCAGGAAAAAACCGTAGTGCGTGCGCGGACGCCACCCGAGCCGCAACGCGCGAGCCAGCGGGCGGACGGCATCGAGAGTCTCGTCGTGTTCGAGGGGCGCTCCGGTGGCCGGCGGCAGACGTGCGGCGAGCGCCACAGCTTCGAGCAAGGTGGACTTGCCGGAGCCGTTCTCCCCGACGAAAAACGTGACGGGCGTCGTGATTTCCAGCGCATCGAACCCGCCGAGCGACGGCACGGTGAACGGGTACGCGCCGAGGTCCGGCGCGGGACCGGGTCCGGAACGGGGATC
>JAISAX010000867.1 GCA_031266495.1 Opitutaceae bacterium | reverse complement strand
CCGGAACACACGCATATCAGATAAAAAACTACACCGGACGCACGGTGGCGGAAGGCCGCGCCACACGGACACGGGCCGCGTCCGGCCAGGGTGACCTGCTCACCATCAACGTCAAACTTCCCGCGGGATATTACGAAGTATTCCTGGAAGGCGTAAACCAGGAGCAAGCCACCGGACTCTGGTGCGCGCCCGCCAACTCCGGGAAAACGCCGCCGGACGGATTCATGTCGATTGACACGGCCATGTCGTGGCTGGCGAAACCGGAACAACGCCCGGCGCTGATCAAAAACCTGTCGCATGTAATTGGCGCGGGAGGACAGGCGCGGGAACGGCTTGCCTGGCGACACGTCCGTCCCGCGGCGGACCGCAAGGACTGGGATTACGTCATCAACGGCAGAGGCAACTACGAGACGACGAGGCGACTCTACGCCGCCGGCGGCATCCCCGTGCTGGAAATGTTTCACGACTTCCCCGACTGGCTGGGCGAGGCCCCGGAAAGCCGTTTCCCGGAAAACCTGGTGGCAAGCGCCCGCGCCTGGCGCGACATCGCCCTGCGCTGGCACAAGATGTGGGGCGCGCTCGAAGTCTGGAACGAGCCGGACATCGGCGCCCCCGAACAACCGGCCGACCAGTACGCGCCCCTGGTCAAGACACTCCGCGCCGCGATGCGTCGTGCAAGTGTGGATACGCCGGTTGTCAGCGGCGCCTATTCGGCGGCCAACGTGTTTTACATCCGGCAGGCGGCGCTCAACGGAATGCTTGAGGAAAGCGACATCGTCTCGTTCCATTTTTACGGCGACCCCGCGGGCCTGGAAGGCCTGGTAGCCCGGCACCGCGACTGGCTGGCGGAAAGCGGTTTTGAAGCAAAACCCCTCTGGATCACCGAAATCGGCACGCAGACTTTCGGGAAATCCACCCATCACGCCTCGCTGGACGGGCAACGCGCCGCCGCGCACGGCTATGCGGCGCAAGCCATCGAGGCGCGCGCGTGCGGCGTGGCACGCATTTTCCCGTTCGTGTACGAGGATTACGCCGAGACCGACGGCAACCTGCACTTCGGCATGCTCCGTCCCAACGGCTCACCGCTGCGCAAACTCGCCGCGCTGGCCCAGGCAGGACGCGCCCTGGCTGGCATGGAGTACATCGGCGACATCCCGCCGGGGAAAAAAACGGACGTGGAACGCATCCGCGTATTCGCCCCCGCCCCCGGCAATGCTTCCGGCAACGCCGCCGAGGCGCTGGCCGTGGCCTGCCTGGCCAGCACTGCCAACACCGCAACCAGCCTGACACTGCCATTCCGCGCCACGTCGGCGCAAGGCATCGATGGACGCACGCTGCCACTCACCGCGAAAGGAGACGCCGCCACCGGCATCAACGCCGCCGACGCCGGCGACGGCCTGGTTTACCTCCGCGCCCCGCGCAACGCCATCCTTGGTATTCTGAAAACGGATACTCCTGCCATGCGCCTGTGGCGTCTTGGCAAGACCCCCGCGAAACCACTGCCACCGCCCGCCACCCTCATTTTGCAGCCCAAAATCGACCCCGCCAAATTGCAGGCAAGCACGGCGCGCGGCTATTTTCTGCCGGAAAACTGCGCGCGCCTGCCCGTTGAAATCACCGTCAACAACCTCGGCGACCAGACCCGCACGGTGACACTCCACGCCAACAAAACCCCGAACCCGGGCGCCGCCGTCGCCGCCGCCGCGATTGCCTCGGCGACCCTCACGGTCAACGGCAACTCGCGCAAAACGGCGACGCTGGACATCGAAATCGCCGCCCTGCCCGAAGGCGCGGGAAGCACGGGAGGGGCAGGGATTGGCGAACGCCTGCTGACGATCACCGCCGAACCGGACGACCGCTCCCGCGTCGGCCCCGTTGCCCTCACCCTGATCTCGTCTCCCGGGAAAAACGGCCTTGCGGAATACCTCCGGCGAAGCCCCTACAAATTTGCCCTGACGACGGGCGAACACTACCGCTGGGAAAACAACGCCAATGGCGCCCTGACCTTCACGCACAAGCCACCCGCCACCTGGGGCTTCACGGTAACATTCGCCCCGAACTCGGACCGCTGGGCGTATCCCCGGTATTCGATTCCCCAGGAAGTCAACCAGTCGCGAGTGACCGGGGTGCTGGCGAGGGTGCGCTGCGCCAACCCCGCCCAGGTCCGCCTGATGACATGGAACCAGCGAGGGAAGTCCACCGTGACGACCAACCCCGTCATTCCAGCCGACGGCGACTGGCACACCGCCTACGTCCCCCTGGCGAGCTTCCTCGGCGTCGCCGCCGCCACCGATGCAGGTGACCGGATCACCAAAATCTCCATCGGCCTCAATTCACAAACCGACGAAAACACCCTCGAAATCAGCGACCTCTACCTGCTCGGAGAATAACCCTCCCCCCCCCCCTCCCCTCCTCCTTCCCGGAATTCCTCTCCGGCCCCGGGCGCCATCCGCGTCAGCCCGCGCCATCCGCGTTATTTCGAGACCGCGGACGGGAAATTCTGGATGCCGGTCGGCCTCAACCTCTGTTTCCCCCGCTTCGATCCGACTCCGGCGGAGGGGCTTGGACGGATACGGAGACTTCGCTGGTGATTCACGGGGGCTGCGTCCATTTGCCAGAATTCATCCGATCCTGCGTGCTTCGCCTCTCCTGCCCCCGAGTTTGTCTGGCACGCGCTGTTGAAAACGGTTTTGGCGAGGATTAGAGGAGGAATCCGCCATCCGGATACCCCCGTTCAGTTTCCCGCCTGTGCAACGATTTCGTTACTCAAGCAAAGAGCCGCCGTCGTTAAGTGCCTGGCGGAGTTGCTGGGTTGGCACATCGGCAACGGATGATCCCTGGCGGATGGCCAGAGCCGCCCCGACACCCGCCGCCTCTCCCGTCTGGTTCGCGATCACCATCACGCGAATCGCTCCAAAAGCCTCCCGGTTGGCGTCGATCAAACGCCCGGCAACAAGCAGGTTTTCCGCCCGTCCGGGAACAAGCGCTCTCCACGGAATTGTATAAAATGCGGGGATACGGGCATCCTCGGGCAGCCAGCGACGCCACGTATGAACATTGTCGGTACTGACAATCTCCTCCCTTCCGTCGATGTATTTGAGGATCACACCATCCGCCGAGTGAACATCCACCGGGTAGGTGCCTTGGGCAATAGCATCCGGGAATCTGTGTCCGCTCAACAACTCGTCCCCGGTTAGCTGATGCAGGCAGCGGGCATGCCATGTTTCGCGAACGCCCATGGCATGAGGCCAGGCGACAATCCGGGGAGCGGAGACTGCATTCTCCGCCATGTGTTTATTGTCCGATTGTTCAAGCTCATGAACCATGCGAAGGCAGGCGCGGTGCAGGCGTCTGGCTTCCACCAAGGCATGTGACATGTCATCGGCATCGCTTCCGTCGATTCCATTAAGCCGCGCTCCGAAAAGATTGCACAAGGAGGGTGCTCCTGGAACGGGAAACGGCCAAGGGGTGCTGTTGGCTTCCGGGTACTGATGCGCCTGAAAAAAACGCCTCAGATTTCCCCATGCAACCGGCTTGTCGAGGCCGTCCACCAATGCCTGCATGGAAACCGGCTGGAGACGTTCGGGTTTGTGAGCATCGAAACCTGCCCGACGCAACAAATCACCATCGCCAGAGGCATCAATGAACATGTGCGCGGCGATTGCACGGCGTCCAGAGCGATCCTCGACGATTGCGGCCACAATCCGGTTCCCATCGCGAATCGCGTTCACGCAGCGCGCACAAAAAAACACGCGTATCCTGCCATCGGATTCGCGCACCAGATCATCCAGTTCCCCCGCCAGCACCGCACTGTTGAATTTGAACTGGCCGCGCCTGCCGGGAGGCTCCTCGGCAATGGCATTTTCCCGTCGCAGGCGGCTGACCATCTCGATGGTCAGCCCGCCGATCACAGGCCGGTCGGCGTCGGCGGCCCGGATCGAGTGCCATTCGCTGACCTGTCCTGCCGTGGCCATTCCTCCGAGCAGCGAGTGTTGTTCGATGATGGCGACAGACAATCCCTGTCTGGCAGCACGCACAGCGGCAAACACGCCCGTGCACGAACCTCCGACAACACAAATGTCGGCCTCATGGCAAACCGGGATGCCACGCTCGGGTTCACGGATGGATTTCATGCCGTTTGAGTGAAGGAGGATCATGAAATCAGACAACGTAAATCTTTCCGAATACACGCCTTGGACTTTGGTATCCGTTATTTTGTTTCGCCGGCTGCCGTTGAAAATTCAGGGCGCGCCTCTGTGTGGATTCAGTGTATCCGCTTTTTTCTGCCTCACGAGCAAGGAACGAGCAGGATTGAGGGAATAATTTTGGAAGTGGATGCTCAATAAAAGGGACGGAGGCAGGGGATTTTCAGGAACAGGAGGGGGAAATCCATTATCACCCCACAGAGGCTGAAAGTGGGCGCAGAGGCGGCTTCGTCGCGAATGGAGGCATGTCCGTGTTTTCAGCCTTCAGCCCTTCAGCTTTCAGGCTTTTTCTTTGCGCCCACTCCCCCGCTCTGTGGTGTGATTATTCGTCATGTTTTCTCTTGGGGGGCCGGCGCAGCCGGCTTGGGGAAAGGTTGTGCTTTGCGTCAGTATTCACGTTTTACCGCCACTCTCAAGGATCGGGAACCGCCTGATGCTCGCTGCGGGGCCGCGCAGGTCGGTATTTTGGCTTCACCGTCTCATTGGTCAGCGAGGCCGTTTTGCAAAAAAGCATCCCAGGCGCGGGCGTGAAAACCGGCGGCAAGGGCGGGGCCTTCGCGTCCGGGGTCGCAGAGGACGACGGGCTTGAAATCGGGAAATCTGGCGACGGCCTGCGCCAGTCCGCGCAGGTCGGTGAGACCGTAAGGACCGCTCTTGATTTCGATGAGCCAGCGTCCCCAGTCACCGATGCCGAGGCCGTCAATTTCCCAGGGTTCTTCACGCCAGTAATGGAGTTGCTGGTCGTTGTTGATGAAGTGGGCCAGGCAGGCGTTTTCAAGCCAGCGACCCCATTCGGTGGCGTTGGTTGCGGATGCGGGCGGCGGCTCCGAACGGCTGCCCGCGAGCAGGGCGTTGCTGAGAACAACAAGCTTGGGCGGAGAACGGCGACGGCGGATTTCGTCCCCCGCGTATTTTTGCAGAGGCGCGACAAGAAAGGCCTCGTGGAGAAGCGACAGGTAGTGGGCGATGGTTTCCTGCGCGCCTTTTTCGGCGAGGATGCCGACGATTTTTTCGAGCGAGAGGATTTCCGCGGGGTGGGCGGCGGCGAGGGCGAAAATTTGTTTGAGGAGGGCTGGCTTGCGGACTTGTTCGAGTTGGAAAATGTCGCGGCCAATGGCAGGTTCGATGATCGAGTCGCGGATGTAACTTTGCCAGCGGCGCGGATCGTCGAGGAAACGCGCGGCTCCGGGGTAGGCGCCGTGCGTGACAACTTCAATGGACGCTGCCTGGACGGGGATGTTGCGCAGCGCAGCCAGATCGGCGGCCCCCCAGTGCGTGAGCACAAGGCGTTCGAACCGGCCGGCCATGGACTCGCGCGATCCGGCTCCGATTTTGAGGGAAGAGGAACCGGTGGCGACGATATGGAGCGGGAGTTTTTTGCGGACGATCTCGTCGTGCCGGGCCTTGAGCCAGGCGCTCCAGTCGGGCAAGGCCTGAACTTCGTCCAGAAAAAGAATGGCGGAGGTGGCGGGCGTCGCCGTGGTCGTGGTGCTGCTGGCAGAGCGGGAGAGTGAGCGGGAGCGGGAGACGGCGAGGTCTTCGGCGCGCTGCCAGATGTTGTCGGCCCAGGCGGGGAGCGTGGCTTCGGGAGCATCGGCGTTGGCGTAAAGCGACCCGTCAGGGTTTTGGTCGGCGAGAGAGAGCAGGAGGGTGGTTTTGCCAACTTGCCGCGGACCGACGAGGAGCTGGATTTTTGCCGGAGCTGGCTCGGCCAGTCGAAGCTGGAGGGTTTTTCTCAAACGGACGTAATTGCCATCGTTTACAGATAATTTATCGATCATGACCGGATAATTATCCTGATGTTTGTATTGTCAATTATTTCAATCGGTTACCCCGGGTTGACCGGTCTGGAAAAAGGATGTGTGGACAGGGCCGGGCGGATCGATCATTCCACGATGACCGGGGCATGGTGATCGTGGTTGCTCACGCCGCGTTTCCAGTGACCGGAAACGTTCATCCGCGACGTCACAAAATCCCGTTCCCCGAGCAAATGCAGTGCGACCGCACGCGCCTCCGTCACCTCGCCGGCCACCCACGCAAAACCGCGCCCATCCGGAAAAGGCAATCCCCGCACTGCCTCCGTCAGCGCCGCTGCCCGGCCCGCCGCCGTGCCGACGGTATCCGGCGGACAAACGACCCACGTCACCCCGCCTGCCACCGGCGCACGCAACGCCTGTCGCCCGGCCTCGTCCGCCACCACGATCACCGCAAAGGCGCGCGTTTGCGGAGCAACCCCCTCAAACTCCTCCAGCCGTCGGGCGATGGCGGGCAAGGCCGTCTCGTCGCCAACAAGCAAATACCAGTCGAACACCTCCGCCATCACATGCGAGCCGCGCGGCCCCCCGATTCCGACCACATCGCCCGGCCTGGCCCGCGCCGCCCACGCGGACGCGACACCGTTTTCCCCGCCGCCCGCGTCGCCGACGACTCCGCCTCCTCCGTGCAGGAAAAAATCGATGTCCAACTCGCCCGCCGCCGCATCGTGACGCCGCAGCGTGTAATCGCGTGCCACCGGCCGGCCTCCTTCCGCCGGCGGAGCGATCCGGCCCTCCGGCGTCACCACCGGCAGCACCGGCAAGCGCGCTCCCGGAGCCGGGAGAAATACCTTCACATGGTCCTCCGGAGCCAGCGTCACCAGACCATCAAGCTCCGGCCCTGCCAGCGTGATCCGCCGCACCCGCGGTGTCGGCGCCGCCACGCGCTTCACCGCAAGGCGCCGGATTTTCAGAGGATGCCTCACCCGCCGGACAATCGTTTCGTCGGAATTCATGGGACGGACAACACCAGGCATCTTTTCCCCGCAGCGCAACGCCCGCCGCGCGTCCTTCGGGGAAAAAACCACATGGCAAACCACCTCACCCGCCGGGAAGTCACGACATCGTTGCACCCGCCGCCCCGTTGCCGGATGGTTGCAGGAGAATTTTGCCATGCCGACCTCCTCCGCCATCTCCGCCATATTTTCCACCTCCTCCGCTCCCGCCGCCTCGCCCGCCGGCGCGCCCGCCGGCGCGCCTGCCGACACCACCATTCCCTCGCTCACCCGCGACGAACTCGCCCGCTACTCCCGCCAGCTTTCGCTCGCCGGATTCGGATCCGAGGCCCAGGCCGCGCTCAAGCGCGCCCGCGTGCTCGTGATCGGCGCGGGCGGCCTTGGCTGCCCCTCGCTCCTCTACCTCGCCGCCGCCGGCGTCGGCCACATCACGCTTCTGGATCCCGACTCCGTCGATACCTCCAATCTCCAGCGTCAGGTACTTTTCACTACGGAAGACACCGGCCAGCCCAAGGCCCATGCCGCCGCCCGCCGGCTTCACGCGCTCAATCCGTTCGTCGCCATCGACCCGCGTCCCGAACGCCTCACGCGCGACAACGCCCTCGCTTTCGTTGCCGCCCACGACCTCGTCATCGACGGCTCCGACAACTTCGCCACGCGCTACCTCGTCAACGATGCCTGCGTCATCGCGCAAAAACCCTTCGTTTACGGCGCGATCCAGGGATTTTCCGGACAGGCCAGCGTATTCAATTTCAGGTTACAAGGACCGGAGAAGACAACCGCCACTCCCGTCACCTACCGCTGCCTCTTTCCCGAACCGCCTCCTCCCTGCGAAGCGCCATCCTGCGCCGAGGCCGGCGTGCTCGGCGTGCTGCCCGGCCTTGTCGGCACCCTCCAGGCGACCGAAGCGATCAAGATCATCACCGGCATCGGCCGCCCGCTCGCCGGCCGCCTGCTCCTCGTCGATGCGCTCACCATGACCACGCAAACGCTCGCCCTCGCCGCCGATCCGCAAAATCAGTTGATCCGCGAGTTGCCGCCGGAAGATTTCGGACAAACGTGCGCCGTCATGCCCGCTGCCGCCACGTCCGTTGCCGCCATGTCCGATGCCGCCGTACGCACCGCCGATCCCGACGAAATCGCCGCCGACGTCCTCCGCCCGGCCCTTTCCGGCGTGCAGCTCATCGACGTCCGCGAAGACTGGGAACGCGCCCTTGCCGCCATCGAACCGGAGACTTCCGTGCACATCCCGCTCGGTCGGCTCGGCACGCCCGAGGCCGACGCCGCGCTGGCCGCGCTCGACCCCGGACGGCCCACGGTGGTCTATTGTGCCGGTGGCGTCCGCAGTCTGAAGGCCCTGCCCGTCCTGCGCGCTCGACACGGTTTCGCCGACATCCGCAGCCTGCGCGGCGGTATCAAGGCGTGGTGAAGGAGCGGCGGCATGCTCAATTACTCCACCGATGTTTCGCGAAGCACCGGTGACGCGAAACACCGTGGCGCGGGCTTTTTCCGCCAACCCTCCGCCGAGCCGGATCGACGTGGCACGGCCAACCTGGCCGTGGACGGCGCGGAGCGCCGCCCCCTTGCCTCTCCGGCTCCCCCCCTCTCCCCCCCCCCTCCATGCCATGTGGCGGAGAGGCAACGCACCCGGGCGATTGTCGATTGTCGATTGTCAGTAAAAACCCGGGGCACTCCAGATGCGGGCGAGACGCCCGCGCCACATCGCTTCGCGTCACATCCGTTACTCCAGATAAAGCCCCGCCGTCACCGCCGGCTTCACGGAGAGCTTTTGCCACGAGTCGGCGAATGAATCCCCGTCGTATCCGAAAAGAGGTGACACCTCGATGTCGAACGGCGGCAGCACCGTCGCGTCGGTATCGACCGTCGCGCCGTTGGCCGCGAGCCAGCGGACGAACTGCCGGCGCTGGTCCTCGGCGCACGTTTTGGGCGAATCGAGGCCTTCGGCGTTTTTAACCGGAGAAAAATCGTCTGCGCGGCGCGCCTCGATCACCACCTGGTTTTTCGCGAACGGCAGCGCGTCGAAGACAAACATCTCGAACTTCACGCCGTTGGCCTTTTCCGGTTTCACGGGGGCGCCGGCGGCATCGACCGTCGGGATTTTTTTGTCGGCCCGGTGGAACGGCAGCGCGTCATCACCGCGCGCCATCCGGCGGATAAAACCGCGGTCGATCACGTGGATGGCGATGCTGCCCGCGATGTAGCGGAGCTGGCCGGTCGCCGGGTCGGTTTCTTCCTGATAAGCTTTCGGCAGGTCGGAGTATTCGATGACCACGAGCTTGCCGCCCTGCGTGCAGAAGTGGCCGACCTTTTCGCCCGCGTAGGCCTTCGGGATCATCTTGCTGCTCATCTCCGAACCGCGCAGCAGGTGCCAGCCGATGAAGGCCGGATCGGTGAAACGCACCAGCGGGTTGTCCACCTGGAAATAGCTGAGGGCGTCGATCCCTTCGCGCTCCATGAGATCGGCTGCGCCGCTGCGTTCCAGCGCGCGCAACGAGCCGCCGTGACCGTCGGGCGACATCGCAATGCTGGCGGTCGTTTCGAGCAGGATTTTTCCGTCAAAATCCACCGCCGGCATCCGGCCCTGACGGAAAAAATGCACGCGGGATTCGTCGATCCCGAAGAACCGGTTTTCCCGGAAAAACGCCTCCGTCGCCGCGTGGTTGATGTGGCTCGTCATGATGAACCAGTGCAGCGGGCGTCCGTAGCGATTGCCCGCCGCGCGCAGTTTTTCGGCAAACACCTGGAACAGCGATTTTTTGCGGACCGGCGTCACCGGGTACGTGCCCTTCGGGCCATCGTAGCCGAGCCGCGTACCCTGCCCGCCCGCCACGGTGAAGGCGGCCACCCGGCCCGTGCGCAAGGCCTCTTCGCCGACAGTTTTGGCCTTCGCCCAGGCGGCGGCATCCCCGCCGTTTTCGGGCAGCGGCTCGTAGGGAGCAGGCGCGATGCCCTCAAGATTGACCCCCGCCGCGCCGGTGCCGGCCGCGACGAGCGTGCGGTTGAGGCGGTCGATTTCGGCGAGGTCGACCTCTTCCGCGTCGGCGATCAGCTGCTTTTGTTCGTCCGGGGAAAGACGGTCGTAGAACGCGAAAACGTGACCCTGACCTGCACGTTCGAAAGACTCGATAACGGGATGTTTTGCCATGTCCTGTCGGTGGTTGTGATGATAGTGTGTCGGTAAGACCGCAAAGGGAACCGTCAGTGAAACCGCTCGCCCCTCCGCCCGGCAACGCCTTTTTCCGGCCAATTACCGGCCTTTGTTTGAGTTGGCCGTATGCGCATCAATTTTAGGGACAGGTTAAAAATGATCTTGCCTGAAGAAGACGAAGCTTGTTGCATCTGCGGATCATGCGAATGCGCCGGATCAAACTCGCCCCTGACTCCCACACAGCGATCTATCACTGCATCAGCCGCACCATCAACGGCGAACACTTGCTCGACGCCGCCACCAGGGAAGTCTTCCGCAAACAGATGTGGCAAATCGCCGATTACTGCGGCGTCGAAATCATCACCTACGCAATCCTCGCCAACCACTTCCATATCCTCATCCGCATCCCCCAAAAACAACCCGTCACCGACGCCGAACTCCTCCGCCGGTACAAGGTTCTCTACCCCAAACCCACCCGCTACAAGGTCGCCTTCATCAAGGTCATCGCCTGCCACCTCGCCAACACCTCCGATCCCGAAATCATCAGGGAAGCCAACGCATGGCGCTCCCGGCAACTCGCCCTCATGGGCGATGTTTCCCCGTTCATGAAACTCCTCAAACAACGCTTCACCATCTGGTTCAACAAAACACGCAACCGCTTCGGCCACCTCTGGTCCGACCGTTTCAAGAGCGTTCTCGTCGACTCCGGCGGACGCGTCGCCGAAATCATGGCCGCCTACATCGACCTCAACCCCGTCCGCGCCGGCCTCGCGACCGA
>JAISAX010000828.1 GCA_031266495.1 Opitutaceae bacterium | reverse complement strand
GGAAGCCGGACGAAACAATAGAAGGTTTATATGGCTCCCTGACTTTCGATGCTGAAGGCAATTACACGTACACGTTGCATGATGACGTAACCGGTTCTGATCTCAAGGACACGTTCTGTTATTCGGTCAAAGACATCGACGGTGGTCTTCATCGTGCCGATTTGACCATCAACATCAATCCGACCGCCGGCAGCGAGACGCAGTATGAGGACGGGAATGATGTAAACGGAACCCCTGGTCTCGACACCGTGGTGTTGACTGGCGACATGAACCTTGATTTTTCCGGCGCCAAAGACTCCACTTCTCAGCATCTGAACAACATCGAACGCTTGGACCTGACAAACGGAGATCACGAACTGAGCGCGCTGTCGGTGCGGGATGTGATCGACATCACCGACGGCCACAATACCCTGACCATCCTGGGCGATGGCGGTGACAAGGTGAGCCTGGAGAATGGCGAGGGAGGCGAGTGGAAACCATCCGGTGCGGAGGTCATTGACGGTCTGAACTTCAATGTTTATACCGGTGCCGACGATATGGTGAGGTTGCTGATCCAGCAAGAGATTACGCAACCGCCGGAGGCGTGAGCGGCCATTGAAACGCCCGCCGGCCCGAGACCGGCGGGCGTGGAGAAGAGGAACGGGCGCTCCCGGGCGCGATGCGGACTCACCTCGCGGGTGAGCGGTTGAAAAGCTGGGAAGGTTTGTCACTCCATGCCCTTGGATAGGAAAAATTAGAGCACGTCAACAAACGAAGGCGCATAACGCCTGGCACTCGTCAAAAGCTCGGGCGATGCGCCTCGCAATGACGATCCGGGCCATCGCATGAAACCGCCGTCGGGAGTGGACGAAAGCGATTGTTCGTCCCACTTCCCCCCTGACAAGGGGGGATTGAGGGGGGTTTGGGGCGGCAGATCACACAAAAAAGCCCATTTCACTGCCGCAAACCCCTCCTGTCCTCCCCTTGTCAGGGAAGGGACGGAATGGCAAACGCTCGCGCATCATAGTGACGGGTTTATCCGCTTCCCCCCTGACAAGGGGGGATTGAGGGGGGTTTGGGGCGGTAAATCATGCAGGAAAAGCCCATTTCACCGCCGCAAACCCCTCCTGTCCTCCCCTTGTCAGGGGAGGGACGGAATGGCAAACGCTCGCGCGCTTTTGATGTCGGCATTCATGCGACCGCCCGGCAATGACGAGGGGATGCGTTATGCGCCTTCATTTGTTAACGTGCTCTAACGTGCCATAAATTAATCTGCGCTAATGGTCAACTGCGATTTCCAGATTCAACCTGAATTCCTCAATTTGCAGGTCGGGCAACCCTGCCCGGCATCGGGCCGTCGAAAACGCGCCTTCGCCTGATGAAACGCCCGTGGGCGAGGCATGCCTCGCCCCTACGGGTCATGCCATCCTCCGGGCAAAATCGGATTCACCCATCGGGTGAAAGCATAATGCCCGATAAGTTCTTGTTCTTACGCTGTATTCGCTGTTTTCGTCATGGCCAACCGAGGAATTTGGGTTCAATGATTTGGGAAAAAGCGGTTCAAGCGTGGGAGGCAGGCAGGGCAAACGTGGCGATTACGTCGACCTTGGCGAGTAGCGAAGTGAACCGCCGTTTTCGGCGGGATGATTCGAACGTCTGCGCATTCCAGTTCCTTGCGATGGCTCGATCTTTTCGATTGTCGGCTTTTTTTACACTCTCAGGCGCGTTTGACTGGGGGGTTTGGACAAGGGATTTGTGTTTTCCTTTAATAAACAACGATTTGATGCGGGCCGACGATAGACGTTTCCGTCGGTGGCCCGTAATTTGCCGATTAGTTGCTGTCGTTTTTTTTTACAAGTCTTGGGAAGCCTGTCAGAAAGATTTACTTTATTGTTAATAATCAACGTATTAACGAATCTGGCGCAATAAATGCTTTGAGTTTGATGGAATGCCGGCCCGAAGGCTGGATGTCATTGCGAAAGGATTGAAAATGAATGCCGATAAATCGACCAAGACGTTGGCTGTCGTTGCCGCCACGATTTTTTCGGTCTTGCTTGCCGGTGAAGCGGTTGCGGAACCGGTTTCCTGGGATTTTGAAAACGGCATCATTCCGTCTGGCTGGACAAACTCCGGTTATAACGGCGTATTAGCTAGTGACGAAGAAACCAACCTCGATCCGCATGGTGGCGATTGGTACGGATACGTGGCGACAAATGGTGCAGGTGATCAGAATACTTCATGGATGCGATCCGATCTGTTTTCGGTGAATGCGGGAGATAGCCTGCAGTTCTTTTTCAATTACCTGACTTCCGACAGTCGTGGATTCGCCGATTTCGCCGAGGTCCGCTTGTTTGATGCCTCTGGCTCCCTGGTTGAGACGCTCATTGCGGCCACAACGACAGCGAGCGGGATCGACGTCAGTTCTCTCCTTGGGATGACGACGGTGGATTACACCGGTCCAAGCGGGTGGTCTCAACTCGGATCGGATAGAAATGTTTGCTACGTCGATGCTTTGTGCGGTGCTACCGGATGGTTGCAGGTGGATTACACATTCGATTCCATTGGTGAATTCAGCCTCGAGTTCTACGTAACCAATTTTCCGGAGAATGATAGTCTGCACCAATCCGGCCTTGCTTTCGACGACATTTCGGTCAATAGCAGCTCCACCAACCCTCCCAGTCCCGTTCCGGAACCGGCGTCGCTGGCCTTGCTCGGCGCCGGCCTGGTCGGCTTGGCGGCGCTTCGCCGGCGTAAATAGTCCGGAGGAGAACCGGCGCTGGCGAAATCCGACTCGCCGGCCGGAAATGACGATCAGAACCGAAAGCCCGTAACCATCGTGTTACGGGCTTTTGTCTTGAAAGGGCGAAAGTGGCGGAGTGATGCCGTCCCGAGAGGTGACCCTCCCCTGACAGGAATGTCCATCCCCCGTGCAGACGCTCGCCTCTCTCCCGGCCCTGCCGGGCCACCCTTGCCGCCCAAGCAGAAACGAAACGGAGTCCCTTGCGGATGTTGGTGATCAGGGTTTTGATCCGATCGCTTGCCGCAGGGGCGAGTATGACCGAGAGTCGGCATTGACCGGCATCTTGGGTCAGGCGGGCGACGCCGGCGAGGAGCAGGGGGCGACTGGCGAATCGCTTCGAGCCGTGCCTCCGGATGCGCTACGTCAGCGCTTGCTGTTCCTTTTTGTGCAGGAAATATTGCGTGCCGACGACCACGGCCAGCCCCGCCAAGCCTACCAGGTCCGTCAACAGGCCGCTGTCGATGAGGCAAAGGGCGCTGATCATGGCCACGACCCGCACAAACCCGTTGGCTTTCATGAACAGGAAGCCCTCCACGGCCACGCCGATCATCAACACGCCGATACAGGCGCCGATGACGACGCGGATGCCTTCGCCCCAGGTCGTGTCGATCAGCATGAGCTGAG
>JAISAX010000770.1 GCA_031266495.1 Opitutaceae bacterium | reverse complement strand
CCCATATGATTCGCCAAGGGCTTCCGGTCACTTGCCGGGCTGAGGCTCATTCTTTTTGGCCCGGCTTTCCCGTTCGCGGTTTTTGCCCACGAGAAATGTCACCGCCAAGGTACCAATCGACACGGTGGCCAAGGTGCAGGCGACGGCAGTGGCCCCGGCGAGACCAAGCCAGACGGAACCTGTAATCCCTGCCAATCCCAACAAAAAGGCGAATGTTTGCCCGCGCCCGCTCTGTTTCAGTTGGGCGGGCACAACCTGTTTTTCCAACGTGTGCCGATGACGTTGTTGTTCCTCGGCCATCACCAGAACGCGATTGGCCATACCCGGGACGACTCGCTCCATCCGCTCCAAATCCTCCACGGGAGGAATGGGACCGGAATAAGCAACCATGGAATGCTCTGACTGTACCATCACCATCGACAACACACGCTGTTGTTCCGGTTGTGGCAGTTTTTCCAATTTCGCCAGAACCTGCCGGGCCGGTGCTGACAAGGCGGCTTCTGTCCCTTCGGGTAATTTCTTTACTGGCGAGGACACGGGATCTGCTCGTTATTGGACAATTTCACCATCGCCCGCTTCACGTCCTGCCCCACCATCTGCCAGTCGTTCCCGATAGCACGGGCATCCGCACTTTTTTCGCTTTCGGAATAACTGAATTCGTAAAAATTGCCACGGATAGAAAACGCACTGGCCATGCCGGTGACAAAATCGGGATCCGCAGTCAGAAATGTCGTTTGAATGCCCACGGTTGCAGGATGAAAGCCGCGGCTGTCCCAAGTCAAGACCTGGGCGCATACCACGGCCATTGGTGGCGACAAGTCGAGGCTGGCGAGGGTGGATGCCATGCGAGGCTTCGCAAGCGAAGCCCCCGCGCCAAAGGCCAATATACCGGGGGGGGGAGGGGGTTCAGCGGCGACGGCGAATACCTTCGCAGGCAATCGCCAGAAACGCCTTCCGGACTCCGTGACTTTCGTGTCTCCGTGGTTCAATCAGTGAACGAGCGCTGCCGTTTGTTTTTTATTTTCGGCCACGTGCAGGCGGGTAAAATCACCGTTGCTGACATTGAAATAGATGCGCCGCCCATCGGCACTGAAAACCGGATGAGGATGCGAACCGCGCCACGAACGGGCGCCGTCCTTGTGAATGAAACGATGGACGGCAATGTATTCACTGCTCTCGATCGAAGCGACCATGATGGCCCATTCGTCCGGGCGCCCCCCTTCGCGCCGGGCGATCAACGCATCGGTGGCGAACAACCGGCCATCGGGCGCGGGACTCGGATGAGCGTCAGGAGTGTCGGGCGCCACTGGCCGCGATTTCCCCGTATCCGGAAAGTAGATTCGGTTGTTGTTTTCCAGAATACCAGGAGAATCAGGCATCCAGACCGGATGCCCCCAGTATTTGTAGAATTGGACAAACTTTCCTGTTGTAAAATTGAAGACAACCTTGCCCTCGCGAGCGCTCGCCCCCTTTGAGCGAAAATCGTCCCCGCCACTGCCGCGGGCAATTTTGAAGAAAACGCGACTCGAATCGGGACTCATCACGGGAAAGAAAACCGAAACATCCCCCTCGCCGACAGCCCGCCTGATATCCGCGCCATAGGCGGCGATGGCGGCATCAATGGTGAGCGCCTTGCGGATTTCCCCCGTGAGCACATTGGCGAGTTCGAGATCGCGATGCGGCCCCTGTTTCCAATGCCACCCGTAAATCGGCACCCACGGACTGGCGACCGCGCCAAAACCAATCTGCCGGTCCGCGGCAAGAATGCGTTCGGTTCCATTTTCGATGTCGATGGCGGCGACCAGCCAGCGCCCGTCGCGAAAATCGTGATACGCCACAAACCGTCCGCCGGCGGCCCATTGCTGGCACGCGACCCGGTGCGCATCTTCCGCTGTGATGCCAGTCTTGAGCACGCGCACGGAACCGTCTTTGCGGTTGAGAAGATGAAGCGCGCCACTTTCGCCGGTGCGCGCGGTCGAGTGAAAATAAACGACAAACTGTCCGTCGGGGCTTTCGGGATTCGTGTTAAAATAGCTGTGAATGCTATGAGCGTTTGAATCGGGCGCCACAGTGCTCACCTCCGCCGTGCGCCAGGCCAGCAATTCCGGCGAATGAACGGACAGGCTCTCGACAAGCGGTCGCGAACCCGATGTTTGTGCAATGGCGGATACGGCCACGACATAAAAAAGCCCGCACGCCTTCAGAACTGGCAGGGACCGGGAAAAACGGGATAGAATGGTCATGGGAGACAAGAGCTTCAACAGAGGGTTACGAAACTGACGAGCGGGTGCCTCATGCGAGGCAGGAGCAGGAGGCGCTGCGAATCTTTCCCGACATTGTTTTTCCTCTTGCGGTCGCACAACCACCACAACACTGAAGCGTTCAGATGATCATCGACGACTCATCCGGAAACGCCTCCATCAAACGCCCCACCCTGCGCACCATCGCCCGCGAAGCCGGCCTCTCGCTCACCGCCACCTCGATGGCGTTGCGCAATCACCCGGGCCTCGCCGCCGCCACCCGCGTCCGGGTACAGTCGGTGGCGCGCAGGCTCGGCTACCATCCCGATCCGAAGCTCGCCACGCTCATGCAACATCTGCGCACGCAGAGCGGGACGGAATATCACGAGACCATCGCCTTCCTGAGCAGCTTCGCCTGCTACGAGGACTGGAACTGGCTCTCGCAACACGACTACTACCTCGGGGCGGCGGAACGCGCCGCCGAACTCGGTTACCGCGTGGAGGCGTTTCATCTCGGCGCCCCGGAAATGACCCCCGCCCGCATGAGCCACCTGCTGGATGCGCGCGGCATCCGCGGCCTGCTCGTCGGCAGTCCCGAAAACCCCGGCGCAACCCTGAAACTCGACTGGCAAAAATTCGCCGCCGTGACGTTCGACTATTCGCTCGCTGCTCCGCTCCTGCATCGCGCCACGACCGACTGGTATCGGGAAATGCTCGGCGCCCTGCATCGCCTCGCCAGCGAAGGCCGCCGCCGCCTCGGCCTGAACATCAAAATCGGAGACGACGCCAAGGTCTGGAGTCTCTGGCACTCGGCGTATCTGCTTTTTAATGACACGGTGCCGCGGGCGGAACGCATCCCCGTGAACGCCTCCGGCGATGGCAAAACCGGCCTCGACGCATGGGTCAAAAAACACCGTCCCGACGCGATCATCAGCGCCGGCGGCGATTTTCCGCGGGATTGGGAGGACGTTTACCGGCGTCCCGCGCCCAAAAACATTCGTTACGTGAACATGAACATCCGCCACGCCGATTCGCGTTCACGCGGCATCGACAAGATTTCATGGGAGGTGGGCCGCGTTGCCTGCAATCATCTCGTGTCGTTGTTGCAGCGCAATGAAACCGGTCTGCCCGAGTGTCCCCAGGTCATCGCCATCGAGGGCAAGTGGGTGGAAAATTACGACGCCTGGCTGGCCTCGCTCGACAGCCGCCGCACCCGACCCGAAAACACCTACGCCGAGCACCGGAAACCGTGATCCTCCCCCCGCCCCCCCCCCCCGGAGGTTGGCACCAAACGGTTACCCGGCAAGACGCCGAATCGGAGGTGGCAGTGGCGCGGGCGTCTCGCCCGCAAACGTTGCCTCACCGCTCCGGAGTGGCATGGGCTTCCAGCCCATGAGCGTTGCCTCACTGCTCCGACGTGGCACGGGCTTCCAGCCCGTGGACGGCGCGAAGCGCCGCCTCCATGCCGCCACATCCGGAACACGGGCTGGAAGTCCGTGCCACTCAGAGACCTGCCCTCTTTTTACGATGCGCCCGACTGAACGCTTCACCTGTCGCCCTCTCGCGGACGGCCGGCGCGTGTCGTTGCCTTGACGCACAGAATCATGAATACGGCCTCTTCCGTCCTCGAAGAACCCTCGCAACGTCAGCCGATGAACGCATGCGCTCCCCTGCATGTCCCCGCTTCCGCCTGCTGGCATACCGGCAACCTGCTCTCCTTCTCGCACCTCGACGGTCTGACCGACTACACTCACGGACTCGTGGCACGGACGGTTCCCGACGGGCTGGATTTCAAGTTTCCCGGACCGGGCCACGTGCGGTTTCTCCATCGCGTCGGCAAATCCCGCGTCACCGGCGACTGGTTCGAAGCGCAGGCGGACGATGGCTCGCTCCTTCGCGGCGTCATGCTCGACGCGCACCACTTTTTAATCGAAGGCGCTTGCGAACTGCACGCCGCGTCCACCGCGATTGCGTCCCTTTCCGGCAACGGCCGCCTGCTTGCCGGCTCCTCCGCCCGTTTCAATCCCGCCCTGCTCGATATCGATTTCGACGCCATCGCCCGCACACGCCTCCACTGGCTGACACGACAACTTCCCCGACTCCCCCTCCCCCCCCCCGTCTCCGCCGCCGCCGCCTCCCACCATCCTCTCGTCCGCGCGCTTTCGCAGATGAAAGGGCAGGTTTGTTCGCCGGAGGGAATCATCCGTCACCCGTGGACCACGCCCGACCGCTGGCCCCACCGTGACATGTGGCTGTGGGATTCCGTCTTCCACGCCATCGGCTGGCGGCACATCGACCCCGCGCTCGCCCGGCAGATGATCGACGCCGTGCTCGATGTCCAGACGCCCGACGGTTTTGTTCCCCATCAGGCCAGCCCTGCCTTCCGTTCCACATTTACCCAGCCTCCGGTCCTGGCGCTCGGAGCCAGCCTTGTATTCGAAAAAACACGCGACCTCGCCTGGCTGGCCGCCCTCTATCCGAAGCTCTGCGCCTGCGTGGAGTGGAACGCCGCCCATCGCGACACCGACGGCGGCGGCCTGCTCGAATGGTTCATCGAGGAAACTCCCGACTGCCGCAGCGGCGAGAGCGGCATGGACAACTCCCCGCGCTTCGACAGCGCCGTCCCCCTCGACGCCCCCGACTTCAATGCGTACCAGGCCAGCGAATACGAGACGCTCGCCGCCTTCGCGCACCTCCTCGGTCGCCCCGGCGAGGCCGCGCGCTGGTCCGCCCGCCACGCCGCGCTGTGCGCCCTGATCAATAAAAAACTCTGGTCCGACGAACACCGCCTCTACTGTGACCTCGATCCCCGGACCGGACGGCACACGGGGATCCTGTCGAGCGCGGGCTTCCTGCCGCTGCTTTGCGGCGCGCCCGATCTGTGCCAGGCGATGGAACTCGCCGCGCATCTGGAAAATCCCGCCACCTTCGGCACCGCCTTTCCCATCCCCTCGATCGCCGCCAGCGATGCGGCCAACTATTCGAAGGACATGTGGCGCGGCCCGACGTGGATCAACATCAACTGGCTCGTCGCGCGCGGTCTCCGCCGTTACGGCCTGAGTGCCGTCGCCGACCGGTTGCGCGCGCTCACGCTGGCGGAGCTGGAGCGGACATGCGCGACATGGGGCACGTTTTTCGAATACTTCGACGACCGCCGCGAAACCGAACCGCCGTATCTGCTACGCAAGCACAAAAACATCCCGGGACGCCATCCGCACCAGGCGATTCACGACTACGGCTGGTCCGCCACGCTGTACGTGGACTGGCTGCTGTCATGATATTCCAGTGACTGATGTCACGCAGCGGAGGTTTTTTGAGGCCGGACCGAATGCCTGAGTAACTTCAGTTAGGACAACTCCGGAAGCCGGTGGCAGTGGCGGCTAGCCGGCCGGATAACTTCGATCAGCACGCCAGGATTCAAGCCCGGCAAGCGCATCCAGCGCGGCATCCCCGTGCGTCCCGAGATATTCGTAAAACAGGGGAGCCATCTCGTGGTGATAAACGGGATGCGAACCGCCGGAGCGCAGGTTCGCACGGGTGTCGAGAACCCGGAAGCGTCCGACCGGAATGGATACGAGGGCATCCTCGACAAGACCGGCATACGCGCCGGGCGGAGCGTACTCGCCGTAGAGCGTGACGGATCCCGCGTTGTCCACGAGAACAGCGCCGTGCGTTTGCAGGGCGCGGGCGATGACGCGGGCCTCATGCGTGAGCGGCAGCGAATCGAGGTCGAGCGCCGGGTCGAGCTGGAGGCACGCGCCTTCGGGAATGCCTCCGGGCAACCAGCCGTCGGTCCAGATGGCGGGCGGACAAACGTGGCGCTGAAGTCCGTTGACCGGACTGGCGAGCGCGAGTTTGTGATGGATGCAGCCGGATTCGAGTTCGGCGCGCAGGACAAGCCCGGCAAGCGCAGGGATGCCGCTGGCGCGGCAGGGACCGTAAAAATGAACACTCTCGTCATTGCGGATTCCGGGAATATCCGATGGCGAAAACATGCCGTCACCATCAACCGGATACGCAATCGCGGCATTCGTGTGCCAGGCGCCGTCTGTTTTCCGGTGACAATTCCACAAATCGTAGGCGATGCGCTCGTCCACGTCGATGATGGTCATGTGGGCGTCACTCTCCGCATCCGGCATGGCGCACTCCGGTATCGGAATACCGTCACGGATACATGGATGCAGGCCGGGAAACTGAAGCTGCGGGTCGCGCGCCCGGAGGCGATGTTCCAGCGTTTTGACATGCCCTTGCGAGAAACGGCAATGCAGGAGATTCGGATGGAGCCAGACGCGTGGCGTCGAGGAATCCGCGTAATAAACCGGGATCGTCCACGAATGCAGATTGATGTGAAGTCCGCCGGTCGTGCGGCGGACGGCGTCGGCAAGCTGCCCAATCCAACACGAGCTTTCAGGATCGGTTGCGGCACCGGCCGGGACAGGTGTGTTCCAGTAGCTGTCGGGGGAAAAAAACGGAAAGGAACGTCCTCCGCGACGTTCACGTTTTGGCTCCGGCAGGATGGCGGTGTGCATTCGGGTGCCTAAAGATTCTCGTTCAGCTCCTTCTCCTGCGCTGTATCCAGAAGTCTGACTCGCCCGTTAAAAAAAAGATAATTGTGACCTTTTTTGTGAGAACGTCCGGAAACGATATCGCTCAGACTTTCGTAAACGGTCATTTCCCTGTCGATGTCGCGCAATACCCAAGGGTTTTTGGATTCCCATGTGCCGAGGTAGTCCGCAAGGCGTTTCGGGCGAATCGAACCGAGATAGCCGAAGGGATAATTCTCGCCCTTCTGCCAGCCGGTCAAAATGCCATACGTGCGATAGCCCGCATGATAATTCAGGTTGGCGGGCCTGGCGGACTGGCCGGGACAAAAAAAGAACGGATTGACACGGCTGTTCCATGGGTTGGGAGGAGGGCATCCCATATAAGGCGCGAGATGCAGGGCCATATTGTTCGTCCCGCCACTGGTGTAGTCGGCGTGTTGGGGTATGGTCAGGCCGCCCGTCGAATCGGGTCCGGGCGGAAGCCAACCCTTGTTTTCGTCCACATACATCATGAGCGCGGTGTAAATCTGGCGAAGATTGGACTGGCACACGGTGGCGCGCGTGCGATCCCGCACCATGCCAATCACAGGGACAAGAATGCCGGCAAGGATACCGATGATAACGATGACCGTGAGCAATTCGACCAGGGTGAACGCATGGTTCTGTCGGGAAAATTTCACCGGTGAGCGGGAGATTTGGAGGTGTGTTTTCATGATGTGGAATACAGGCGACGGCGGGGGGGGGGGGGGGGGGGGGGCCAGGAAACATTTATTCCCGGCCAAGGTAAAACGCGAA
>JAISAX010000718.1 GCA_031266495.1 Opitutaceae bacterium | reverse complement strand
GATGGGAGCAACGTTCAAAAGTGACACTTTTTTAACCGAAAAACGTATGGAGGTTACACTTTTTCGGCCCAATAAATGCTTGTTTCATCGGTCCGGGGAGAGCACGCGTCTCGCGTGCTGGCTTGGGCGTCTCGCCCATGCCTTTTCTGCCGAACCGAACCGTGTTCGGCGAGACGCCGAACACAGCACGCGAGACGCGTGCTCTCCCCGGACCGGTTCGGCATCAAAATACCCTCGTCTGCGTAACATCAGTTTGTAATAACGGCCATGCCTTGATTTTGATCGACGGCAAAATGTCCGCATATCCGATTTATCCACCATGAACTCCGGGTTGTTCCGTTCCCTTTGTCATACGATTTCTCTTACGCGACCGCCGTCGATCCTGCGCATGTCGGGGCGGCGGACGCATGGACGCCACGGCGCGGAACGTTACCGGCTCGACCGCTTCTGGTGTCTCAATCTGTTCCAGGGCGAAGGTGAACTGAGCATTGATGGCGAGGTGTTTCCGTTTCATCACGGCTACGCGGGCATCACATGGCCGGATGCGAATCTCGTTTACACTTTTCGGAAACCGACCGTCAAAACGTGGGTGCACTTCATCCCGGATGCGGAGACGACGGAACCGGACGGACGTGGAGATGGGCGTGGGGACGAGCGTGGGCGTGCCGTCGATATCCCCGTCATGCAGGACCTGGGCAGGGAATTCGAACTGCTGCGCGCGGAGTTGCAACGGCTGTCTTCGCTTTACCGGACCCAGCCGGAGCGCGCGGTGGCGCGGCTTTGGGACATCCTGTGGCAACTGGTGCCGGAGCGGTCGCCGGAGGGCAAAGCCGGCGCCGGGGGGCAGCATCCCATCGTGGCGCGGGCCATGGATGAAATCGACATGCACCTGGCGGAATCCATCGAAGTCGAGGCGCTTGCCGGAGAACTCAACGTCTCGCAGACGCACATCAACCGCCTGTTCAAGGCGGCGGTCGGCACAACGGTCGGCGACTACATTCGCGGACGGCGCATGGAGTCGGCGCTGCATCTGCTGCGGCACACGACGATGTCGATCAAGCAGATCGCCTGGCAGGTGGGCATTCCGGATGCGCAGCACTTCAACAAGGCGGTGCGGCGACAGTTCGGGCAACCGCCGAGCGCGTTGCGGGCGAATCCTGACGGGAAGCCGGTGAGATAAGCCGGAATAACCGTGTCCCTGAATGTCTTTGATTTTACACAAAGATCGCGAAGGGCGCGAAGAAGATAACTGGCAATCCTTCGCGCTCTTCGTGGCCTTTGTGTAAAAATCCGGAAGGTTGAGGACGTTGATACAAGATGGGTTCGTGGCCGGACCGGCGGGGCGTCAGTCCTGTTTTTCCGGATACCCCTTCGGGTTGGCCGAGTGCCACTTCCAGGCGCTGGCGACGAGCGACCCGATGTCGTGGTACCGGATCTTCCAGCCGAGTTCGCGCTGCGCTTTCGTCGAATCGGCGTAGAGCGCGGGCGGATCGCCGGCGCGGCGCGGCGCGATGGAGTAGGGGACTTTTTTGCCCGTCACCCTTTCCACGGTGCGGATGATCTCCAGCACCGACACCGGCGTGCCGGTGCCGAGGTTCCAGACAAAAACCTTGCCCGGCTCGGCCAGCTTGTCGAAGGCGGCGATGTGGGCGCGGCTCAGGTCGTCCACGTGGATGTAGTCGCGCAGGCAGGTGCCGTCGGGCGTGGGATAATCGTCGCCGAAGAGTTTGAGCGGCGGGTGGTTGCCGGTGGCGGCGCCGATGGCCAGCGGAATGAGGTGCGTCTCGGGCGAATGGTCCTCGCCGATCGTGCCGTCTTCGGATGCGCCGGAGGCGTTGAAATAGCGGAACACCGCCGCGCTCAGCCCGTAGGCGTGCGCAAAGGCGTGCAGGGCGTGTTCCACGTCGAGCTTTGTCTGGCCGTAGGGGTTGATGGGGTTGGTCGGCGACTCCTCGGTGATAGGCATTTTTTCGGGGATGCCGTAGGTGGCGGCGGTCGAGGAAAAGACGAATTTTTTAACGCCTTTCGCCAGCATCGCGCGCAGCAGGTGGAGCGTGGAAACGACGTTGTTGAAATAATATTTCAGCGGGTCGTTGACCGACTCGCCGACGAAAATGTAGGCGGCGAAGTGCATCACGACCTCGATCTTTTCCTTTTCGAGGATGTCGGCGACGAGCGCTTCGTCGCCGAGATTGCCGGTGTAGAAGGGGATGCCGGCGGCCACGGCCTCGCGGTGGCCGAAGACCATGTTGTCGAGCACCACGGGGCGGTGCCCCGCGGCGACGAGCTGGCGAACACAATGACTGCCGATGTAACCGGCGCCTCCGACGACGAGAACGTTCATAAGCGTTAAGCGTTTTTTTTCAGGCAAATTTCAGGCAAGACTGCGGACGGTGAAAGGAAGCGAAGCTTGTATTGCGCCGCCCGGCGGGTTGGCTAGCCTGTTTCTCACTTATGACGCCCAACACCTCGCGCATCGTCATCACCGGAGTCGGCCTCGCGGCCCCCAACGGCAACAATCTGGCCGAATTCCGGCACAATCTCCTCAACGGCGTGGCCGGCGTGGAGCCGCTCGAAGTGCGTTACATGGGCAAACTCATCGCGGGCATCTGCCATTTCGATCCGCTGCGTTACCAGAAAAAGAAGGAACTGCGCGTCGGCACCCGCGCCGGCTCGATCTCGAGCTCCTGCGCCCGCGAGGCGCTCGCCGACAGCGGCATCGCCATCGCCTCCGGGGGGGGGGGGGAGGGGGGGAGGGTGGAGCCAGACGCAGCGTCGGCGTCGGCATCGGCATCAAAAGACCGTGTCGGCATCTACATCGGCATCACCGAGCACGGCAATGTGGAGACGGAAAACGAGATCTACGCGATCTCCAGATTCGGCTACGACACCCGGTTCTGGTCGCACTACCACAACCCGCGCACCGTTGCCAACAACCCGGCGGGCGAAGTCTCGCTCAACCTCGGCGTCACCGGCCCCGCCTACACGATTGGCGCGGCCTGCGCGGCCGGCAACATGGGCTTGATTCATGCGGCCCAGATGCTCCGCCTCGGCGAAGTGGATGTCGCGCTTTGCGGCGGCGTCAGCGAAAGCGTCGGCACTTTTGGCATTTTCGCCGCCTTCAAATCGCAGGGCGCGCTCGCCCACCACGAGGACCCGAAAAAAGCCTCGCGACCCTTCGACAAGGCGCGCAACGGCATCGTCATTTCCGAAGGCGGCTGCATCTACACGCTCGAACGCCTTGAGGACGCGCAGGCGCGCGGCGCGAAAATCTACGGAGAGATTTCCGGCTACTGCGTCAACAGCGACGCCTCCGACTACGTGTTGCCCAACCCCGCCCGCCAGTCCGAATGCGTGAGCCGCGCCATCGGGCGCGCCGGACTCCGTCCGCGGGATATCCACATCGTCAATACGCACGCCACCGCCACGCCGCAGGGCGACATCCAGGAGTGCCAGGGACTCGGACAAGTGTTCACCGATTGCCCGGAGACGTTCATCAACAACACGAAAAGTTTTATTGGCCACAGTATGGGCGCGGCCGGCGCGCTCGAACTGGCGGGCAACCTGCCCTCGTTCGACGACCTCACCGTGCACCCCACGATCAACGTCGATGACCTCGATCCGCAGTGCGCATTGCCCGGTCTCGTCATCGGCCAGCCGCGCAAGGTGGCGAAGGTCGATACGATTCTGAACAATTCATTCGGGATGCTGGGCATAAATTCCACGTTGATTGTGAAGCGATTTGTCGCCTAAACCCTCATGCTTTCACAATGACCCAAGACGAATGCAAAAAGGTAGTCCTCGAAATCATCGCGGACATCGCTCCTGACGAGGACATCTCCAACCTCAAGCCCGACGTGAGACTGCGCGACCAGCTCCAGCTCGATTCGATGGATTTTCTCGATATCGTGATGGAGCTGCGCAAGCGCCACAACATCGAGGTGCCGGAGGCCGACTACCAGCAACTGGCGAGCCTCGACAGTTGCGCCGCGTACCTGACGCCGAAGTTCACCGCGCTGGGCAAATAACCGCAACCGCGCTCCGGCGACACCAGGTTTCCGAAAGCCGGAAGGTCCCTCCGCCTTCCGGCTTTTCTGTCCCATGAACACCGCATCCCGTTACGACGTGGCCATCATCGGCGCCGGCATGTCGGGCCTCGCGGCCGGCATACGGCTGGCGCACTTCGGCAAACGCGTGTGCATCTTCGAACGCCACAACGTCGTCGGCGGGCTCAACAGTTTTTACAGCATCGCCGGCCGCAAGTACGACGTGGGGCTGCACGCCATGACCAACTACGTACCACCCGGCGTCCGCGGCACGCCCCTCGGAAAACTCCTGCGCCAGCTCCGTATCGACCGCGATGAATTCGCGCTCTGCCCGCAAAAACGCTCCCGCATCACCTTTGACCTCTCACTGCGAGCAGGGGGGGGGGGGGGGGGGCGGGGGCCGGCCGGGGGCCAAAACCCGCGCGGGTGCACCAACGTTGTGCCCGTCGTCGGGTGGGAGGGCGCCGGCGCCTACCCGGCGCAGTGCGACGGCTTCCG
>JAISAX010000468.1 GCA_031266495.1 Opitutaceae bacterium | reverse complement strand
GTCGCTCACAAGGACTCCCACCGCATCTGCTTCGTCGCGCATGAGGGTGACATCACCAACAACAACTCCTCCGAACACTGGACCCTTGCCCGCGACGCCATGACCCCCGTCATCCAGGCCGGGCTGCCCTGGGCCGCCATTCCCGGCAACAAGGATCTCGGTCCCGGCGGAAAAGCCACCGATCGCAGCACCGGCATGAACACCGCCTTCACGCCCGGTGACTATCACAATTCCCCCGCCTTCGGCCTCTTTGCCCCCGGCCACATGGAAAACTCCTGGCATCGCTTCGAAACCCCGTCCGGGCCCGTGCTCCTGCTCGCCCTCGAATTTGGTCCCCGGGACGAAGTCCTCGACCAGGCCGGGCGCATCGCATCCGAAAACCCGACGCTCCCCGTCATCCTCCTCACCCACTGTTTTCTTTACAGCGACGGCACCCTGCACGGCTCCAACCCCGCGCACGGAGCCAACCCCAAACACTACGGCATCGGTTCCCCTGCCTCCGGCGGAGCCAACGACGGCGTGGACATCTGGCAAAAATTCGCCTCTCGCCACGCCAACATCCGCCTCATTCTCAACGGACACTCCACCGGTCCCGGCGCCGCCCGGCTCCAGCTCACCGGCGAGCACGGCAACCGCGTATGGTCCGTCTTTGCCAACTACCAGCGCGGCGTGACGCCCGACCGCGGCTACGGCGGCGGCGGCTACCTGCGCCTCATGCGATTTCACCCCGGCAACCGGCACGTCGAAATCCTCACGTATTCGCCCTGGTATGACCAATGGCTCAAGGACGACGCGCAGCATTTCACCATCGAACTCGCTCCGCTCCCCAACCGCGCCACACCATGACCCATCCGCTCCGCCGCCACGCCCGCAGCCGTGGCCAGCGCCCTTCGCGTCGTCCCCGAAGTCCGCGCCCGGGGTTGCCCGCGCGAGCCCGCCGCCGCTCGCGAGACCGTTCGCGCCGCAACTGCCGCCGGCTGCATCGGCATCACCACGGACGAACCCGGCTGGTTTGATGGCTCCTGACGGTGGCGCCAATTTTCATGCTGACATGCCGGCCCCGCCGGTCCTATGAAGCCGGTCCCGTTTTTTCCCAACGCACCATGTCAGCCATCTACGAAACCGTCCATTTCATCCTGCGTGCCAATCCGCGACCCCATGTAAGCCGCACTGACGGCGGTCATCTGGAAATCCATCCCCGACAACACACCCTCCATCGCTGGCAATTCGACGTCCCTCGCGCCCAAGCCCTCATGCGCCTCTCCATGCTCGCTGGCGAAGCCATGATTACCGCCCTCAACGAACGCGGCATCCCCGTCGAACGCCTCAACTTCCAGGACAACGGCAACTGGGGCATCGGTACCCCCGGTGGCCCTCGCTTCCATCTTCACCTTTACGGACGCGCCCGCGGCTCCGTTCACCAGAAACACGGTGAAGCGCTCCGCTTCCCTCTGCGCGACGACTTTTTCGCTCCGGCGAACTCACCGCTCGAACCGCTGAGCGATGACGATTGCCGCGCCATTCGCGTCCACATCGACCGTCTGGGCCAAGATCCCCGCTACCATCTCTCCACCTGGGGCATCACCGAAGACTGATCGCCCTCGCACTCCGTTCCGTATTTTATTTTCCAGCACATCATGAATTTCGTCTTGACCAGCAATGCAGCCAACTGTCCCGGATCTATCTCCATTGCCTGCGCATTCAAGGAGGCACGCTCCCGTTGAGCACCATCGCGATTCTCGGCGGCATCGGCCTCATCCTCTTCGGTATCCGGTTTCTCCGGAAAGGTCTCGACCGGCTCTTCGGCGGACACCTCGTGAACTGGCTCTCCGGCCTCACCGCCCGGCCCTGGAAAGCGTTCACCGCCGGCACGGCGGCCGGCGTCGTTTCCCCCTCCTCCACCAGCATCTCGATCATGGCCGTGCAACTGCTCGGCGACGGACGCCTCCGCCCCGGCGGCGTCCTCGCCATGCTCCTCGGCGCCAATGTCGGCATGACCGTGCTCGTGCAGTTCATGGCCGTCCGCATCCAGGACTACGCCGGCCTGCTCGTCGCCCTCGGCATGGCCGCCTTCGCCTACACCCGTCGTGAAGCCCTGCGCGGCGCCGGCCAGTGCCTGCTCGCGCTCGGTTTCATCTTTCTCGCCATCGCCATGATCGGCGACGGCGCCGCCACGATCGCGCAATCGCAGGAGGCCCGCGAAGCCTTCGCCCTGCTCCACGGCCATACCTGGATGATCTTCGGCGGCACGGCGGCGCTGGCGATCATCCTGCAAAGCTCCACCGCCACGGTCGGCCTCGGTCTCGGCCTGTGCGCCTCCGGCCTGCTCGGCTCCTCCGAACTCGTGCCCTGGGTGCTCGGCACCAATGTCGGTGTCGGCGTCAGTTCGCTCGTCGTCGGCTGGGGCACGACCGATGCGCGGCGGCTCGGCGTCGGCAACCTTGTCGCCAAACTCGTGCTCGCCCTTCCCCTGCTACTGGCGCCCGCCGCGGCCATATGGCTTTTCGACGCCCTGCCCGGCGACCTGACCCACCGGATCGTCGCCTCCCACACGCTCTTCAATGTGACGGTCGGCCTGCTCGCGCTGCCGTTCCTCACGCCCGTCATGCGCCTGGCCGCGCTCATCGTGCCCGCGCCCGACACCACCCTTGCCGCTGGCGGGGAGGCCAGCCACCTCGATCCCAAGGCGCTCGACACCCCGTCCGTGGCGCTGGCCCGCGCCACCCGCGAAACGTTGCGCATGGCCGACCGCGTCCGCGCCCAGCTCACCGGCTTCTGGCAAGCCTGCCGCAACGGCGACATCGAACTGGCAAAACGGATACAGAAGGAGGACGACAAGGTTGACTGGTACAACCGCGAACTCATCGACTACCTCAGCCACATCGGCGGCGAAAAGAGCCTGCGCGACACCCGCTGGCAGGTGGCCCTGATGAATTTTGCCGTGGAGATGGAGGCGGTCGGCGACCTGCTCGACAAGCATCTCTGCGATCTCGTCATCAAACAGCGCCTCGAAGCAGCTCGCCTTTCTCCCGTCGAATGGCGCGACCTTGAGGAGGTCTATGGCAGGCTCCTGCAACGCTTCGACGGCGCGGTCAGCCTCTTCTCGCTCGACGGCGACGAGCGCGCCGACGTCTTCATCGCCGGCAAACGCACCTTCAACGAACACTGCCACCGGCTCCAGCAAGCCTGTTACGAGCGCCTGCAATCGGCGTCGTCCTCCGGTGCGTCCGCCGGTGTGTCCGCGGATGCGTCTGGCCAGACCGACGTATCCGCCAACACTTACTTCCTCGATTACCTGAACGGCTTTCGTCGCATCAACAGCCACCTCACCGGCATTGCCTACGGCCTGGCTAACCCGCAACAAAACCGTTCCCGGACGTCCGGATAAACTGCCCGGGAACACGGGCCGGAAGCCCGACAACCGTTTCCCGGGCATTTAAAATGCATGAGACATATGTCCATGCAGGGGCGTCGCAAGCGGTCCCGCTAAACGTATAGATGCGGCCCGGCGTTATTCCCGCTCCGGTTTGACTCGCGGCCTCCTCGCGCATACCGCAAACTCGGCCTCTCCTCTGGCACGGCAGCGCCCCGTTCAGTGTTCAACGCCGCACCAACGCCGCTCCCCCCCCCCTCTGCCGCATTTTTCTGCATCGCGGAGCCCGGCCGGACCTGTAACGTGGTGACTTTCCCGTTTCACATCCATTCATCCCGCCTCCTTCCGTGAGTTTTTTTTCCCGATCCTCCCGATCCTCCCGATCCTCCTCGAACCCCAAAAAAATCCGCTGCGGCGTCGTCGGCACCGGATCGCTCGGCCAGCACCACGCGCGCATCTACGCCGCCATGCCCGACATCGAATTCGCCGGCATTTACGAGGCCAGCGACGCCCGCGCGAAGGAAATCTGCGAACGCCACCAGTGCCGCCGCTTCGCCACGCTCGATGAACTCGGCGACGCCTGTGATGCCGTCTCCGTCGTCGTCCCCACCGACAAACACGCCGAAGTCGCCCTGCCCCTCCTCGCCAAAGGCTGCCACCTCCTCATCGAGAAACCCATCACCGCCACCCTTCCCGAAGCCGAACAGGTGCTCGCCGCCGCCCGGGTCGCCGGTGTCGTCGTGCAAGTCGGCCACATCGAGCACTTCAACCCCGTGATGAGTTTCCTCGAAAAACACATCCGGGATCCGCGCTACATCACCGCGGAGCGCCTCGCGCCCTTCACCCCGCGCGGCACCGAAGTCGGCGTCACGCTCGACCTGATGATCCACGACATCGGCATCGTGCTCGCCCTCGTCAAATCCCCGGTCGCCCGCATCGAGAGCGTGGGCGTCAACATCCTCTCGAAGACCGAGGACATCGCCAACGCCCGCATTGTTTTCGAAAACGGCTGCGTCGCCAACCTCGGCACCAGCCGCATCAGCACGAAAAAAGTCCGCGAAATCCGCGTCTTCCAGGAAGACGCCTACCTCTCGCTCGATTTCATGAACCAGAAGGGGCACCTCGTCAAAAAGAGCGACATGCTCGGCTACGGCATCAAGCTGAAGATGGGCCTCGTGCAAGCCGGCGATCTTTCAAAAATCCCGGTCAAGGACATCCCCATCGAGAAAGGTGAACCGCTCGCGCTCGAACTCGCCGACTTTGTGGAGACCGTCCGCGCCGCCCGCCAGCCCAAGGTCGGCGGCGGCCTCGGCAAGACCGCCCTCGAAATCGCCATCGCCATCAGCGACCAGATCCGCGCCAACACGAAATGAACCGGACCGGATCGGTTTAACCGCTAAAGAACGCTGAAGAACGCTAAAATCGAACCGGGTCACGAAATGCCCCCCTCCCGTGCCTTTGCAGGGAAGAGGTTTGGCTTTAGCGTTCTTCAGCGTTCTTTAGCGGTTCCTCACCTGCCTTTCATCCGTGTTCATTCGTGTTCATCCGTATTCATTCGTGTGATATCAGTGGTTAACTTTTTTCCAAAAACCGTGTCCGACCAGCGCCTCCAGCTTCCCTTTCGTTTGTCTCCGCCCGCCGGCGGTCGCGTCGATCTGCTCATTGTCGCCGGCGAGCATTCGGGTGACGAACACGCCGCGCGCATCGTGGCCGATCTTCGCGGACGCCAGCCCGGCCTCGCCGTCTCCGCGCTCGGTGGACCCGCCATCGCCGCCGCCGGCGCGCAACTCCTGCACGACATGACGGTCACCTCCGTCGTCGGCCTCGTCGAGGTGCTGAGAAACTACTCCTTCTTCAAGACCCTCTTTAACGAAACCCTTCGCTGGATCACCATCTACCGGCCCCGCGCCGTTCTCCTTGTCGATTACCCCGGCCTCAACCTCCGCCTCGCCGCCGCGCTTCACGAACGCGGGCTCTCCGTCAAGGGCGGCGGCGACATCCGCCTCCTCTACTACATCTCCCCGCAAATCTGGGCCTGGAAGGCAAAGCGCCGCTTCAAAATGGCCGCGCACCTCGACGCCCTCGCGGTCATTTTCCCCTTCGAGGTCGAGTGCTACAAGGACACCCCGCTGCCCGTCGAATTTGTCGGCCACCCCTTCCTCGCGCCCGACTATCGCCCGCCCGTCCGCTACGATCCCGACGGCCCCGTGCTGCTCCTGCCCGGCAGCCGCAAGCAGGCCGTCGCCCGCATTTTTCCGCTGCTCGCCGCCGGCCACGCCACGCATACCACGCATACGTTTCCCTCCCCCCCCCCCCCCCC
>JAISAX010000394.1 GCA_031266495.1 Opitutaceae bacterium | reverse complement strand
CCATTTATTGGGTTAATTGTTGTCTGTGCAGGATTTGCGCAAGCAACGATTGAACCTGCGTTGGCCTGCGGCGGATGGACGCATTTCCTTGGCCAGCCCGCCGGAACATCAGGCCAGTCCGCCCGCATTTTTGTAGCCTCCTCCACGGCTCGCGAAACCTGCTCCCGAACTTCCGTAACCTGTTACCGAACCTTGGGCGAAGCTTCCCTTTTCCCGTGAAAAGGATCCGGCCATGATGGCAACCAACAAAATACCAAAGACATATGCATAACAAACATCACATTCCCCGTCACGACACGGCGTTTGGCGACACGGCGTTTGATCTCCGGCAACAACGGCAGATCGTCTGCGATTCCGGCGACAATTTTGCGCGCCCTGGCGGCATCCATGACATTCCGCAGGCCGCGCAGGCGGCGTTCCGGTGGCTGATCCTTATTGTCGGGGCGGTTGTTGCCGCCACGTTCGCCTCCGCGTCCGGTTGGGGACTCAAGGACAATGCCGTCACCCTCCTTCCCTACTCCGGTGAGGGTCCGGCCTATGCGCCAAAAATCAATAACAGCGGTGACGTTGCCGGGACTGGCTATACGAGCTATACGAACGGTACTCCGCAGGCTATAGTGTGGCGTGGCGGGAACGAGATCAACCTGCATGCGGCCTTTGACGAGGCTGATCTTGATATCACCTCTGCCCGCACTATCAACGACAATGGAGTCGTCGCACTTAGTGTTACCATTGGAGGCACCACTCGTGGCATGACATGGAGCGGAGGCACGTTCAATGAGCTGACCATCGAAATAGTTGGCAAGGAGGTGCATGCAACCACTGCATCGGCCATCAACAACAGCGGTGTCGTGGCAGGCCACGTGGAATTCAAGGGCGAGGGTGCTGGCCTCCGTGGTATCGCGGTGTGGCGCAACGGCGAGTTCTCCTTCCTGCATGACACCACGGGAGGGATGTATGATAGTACTCCGCTTGCCATCAACAACAATGGCAACATGGCAGGCATTGTCTATGCCAATGCCGGGGACCCCATGAATGCCGCGATGTGGGTCAGCGACGACACCACTTTTACATTTGTCAACCTGGGTGGTCTCATTGGCAGCAGTACCAGTATAGCAAATGGCATCAATGACGATGGTCTGGTTGTCGGAAGGGCAACTCTGGATGGTATAACCAGGGCTGTGATCTGGCGCGACACGGAGGGGACGTTTACTGACCTGCATAACTTCGTGGGCGGCGGAGCTTACAGCTACGCGTATGGTATCAACAAGGACGGAGCCGTCGCCGGAGATGCGGAGATCGACGGAACGGAACACGCTGTGGTGTGGATGCCCGGGACGGATGGCCAATACGAGCTTGTTGATATCAACAAGCTTGCCGCCGAGGCCGGTCTCCTCGTATCCGGATCCGACTCGCCGGAAGGCTTCCTGTCGTTGACCTATGCCAACGATATCAATAACTACAACCAGGTCGTTGGCTATGGTCCGTATTTTGACGGGACATCTGTTGTTATCAGATCATTTATTCTGGAACTGGAATTTGTCAGTGCCGTCGCCGTGCCCGAACCGGCCACCTGGACGGTGTTGGCCGGACTGGCGCTGCTGGCTTGCGCGACGTTGTGCCGCCGCCGCCGCCGTTGACATCACGAATTGCAAACGGATCGGACCTTCCGTTGCCGGTCAGGGGGCTTCCCAGCGTCCGTAGATGCCGCAGGGCAGGATTTTTCCGTCGGCGTCGGCGTCGGCGCCGGCCTCGGCATCAATCGGCAGGCCGACTTCGCCGCCGGTGATCGTGCCGCCGCGTTCGCGCATGAGCCAGGCGAGAAGATTGACCAGCGCGGTCGGCGAGAGGCGGGCAGTGTAGGCGTTGACGAGAAAAAATACCGGGCGTTCCGTGAGCAACGCGCGGCATTCGGCGAGCAGTTCCTGGAGGTTGTCTTCCAGCTTCCACATCTCGCCGCCGGAGCCGCGCCCGTAGGTTGGCGGGTCCATGATGACCGCGTCGTAACGGCGGCCACGCTTGTTCTCGCGGCGCACGAATTTCAGGCAGTCATCGACAATGTAGCGCACGGGCGCCGATCCGAGGCCGGAGAGCGCGATGTTTTCGCGGCACCATTTGACCATGCCTTCGGCGGCATCCACGTGACAGACGTTCGCCCCGGCTTTCGCGGCGGCGCAGGTGGCCGCGCCGGTGTAGCCGAAAAGATTGAGCACCGATACTTCGCGCCCGTCGCTTCCCTCCCTCCCCCCCCCCCGGTTTTCCTCCTGGTTGCCGCCGTTGCGCTTTCCGTTTTTCGCGGCGCGGATTTTTTCCGAAAGCCATTCCCAGTTGGCGGCTTGCTCGGGGAAGAGGCCGGTGTGTTTGAAGTTCGTCGGGCGGATGCGCAGCGTGAGGTCGAGCGGCTGGTAGCGGATTGTCCAGTGTTCGGGCAGCGGTTTGCGAAATTCCCAGTGGCCGCCGCCTTTTTCGCTGCGGTGATAAAAACCGTCCCAGTCGTTCCAGGGTTTTGCTGTCGATCCGGCGCGCGGCCAGATGATTTGCGGATCGGGGCGCACGAGGGTGTGGGCGCCCCAGCGTTCCATTTTCATGCCGTCGCCGCAGTCGAGCAGCCGGTAGTCGCGCCAGCCATCGGCGGTGACGAGTGTGGAGCGTTGGATGTCGATACGGGCGGGCATGCGGGAAAAGGCTGAAGGCTGAAGGCTGAAAGCTGAAGACTGAAAAACGGTCTTCCTGACGCCCGGCGCCTGCCGGTTTCAGCCTTCAGCCTTCGGGTTTTCAGCCTTTCTGTTCGCTCCGGTTTTGACAGGTGCCACACCAGCCGTAGCTTCCGCACCGCTTATGCAAACCACGACCAAACTCGTCCTGCTTCTGGCAGGCAGTCTTCTGACCTTCGCACAGGCCGCCAGCGCCGACACCATCGAAACGAAAGATGGCGCCAGACTCGTCGGCACCGTCGTCAAGATCGACGGCGGCAACGTCACTCTCGAAACCGCTTACGCCGGCAATATTACCGTCAAGCAAGCCGGGATCGTCCGCATCGATACCGAAAAACCGCTCGTCGTGCGCCTCCAGGGCGGCACCACCATGGCCGGCACCCTCGCCACCGGGGGCGACGGCAAGGTCGTGCTCTCGGGTAGTGACGGCGCCATTACGACCGGCGTGGACAAGCTCGCCACCACCTGGGGCGTGGGCGAGACCGATCCGGCCGTCCTCGCGCAGCAGCGCAAGTGGTCGTACGAGGCCACCTTCGACCTCGGCGGCAAGACGGGCAACAACGAGAAGTTCGGCGTCGGCGCCGGTTTCCTCGCCAGGCTCACCGGCCCCGACGACACGCTCCAGTTCTACACCAGGTATTTTTACGAGAAGAGCGATGGCGCCGTCTCCGACGACCGTTTCCTCGCCGGCATCGACTACTCGCGCAACTTCAGCGAGCGCGTTTCCTGGTACGCCCGCGACGAGGGCGGCTACGACAACGGGAAGGATATCGATTTCTATAACATCGCCGCCGCCGGGTTCGGTTACGATTTTGTGAAGCACGACAACTGGAAACTCACCGGCCGCCTCGGTCTCGCCTATCGCTATGAAACCTGGGGCGATCCGGCCACGGACGATGTGAAATCCGCCGGTCTCGACGTCGGTCTTATCAACTATTATCGTTTCAACAACTACGCGGTGATGAACAACACCATCACCTGGGTGCCGGCGTTCGACGATTTTGCCGACTACCGTTTCCTGCACGATTCCAGTCTCGAATTCCCCATCGGCAGCAGCGAGTGGCGCCTGCGCATCGGCGTGACCAACGACTACACCAGCACGCCCGCCTCCGGCAAGGAACGCATGGATACGACGTACTACACAAAATTCCTGCTTCGCTGGCAGTAACGGATGGTATGCGGGGCGCGCCGTCGCTGTCGTTGTTGCCGCCGCCATCGGCCATCCGCGCCGCGGCATCACCGCGGCATTGTGGCCAGGGCGCGTCCGACGCGGGCCAGCGCCTCGTCGATCTCGGAGTCGGTGTGGGCCGCGCCGATGAACCAGTTGTGATGCGGATGCAGGAACACGCCCTGCGCCGCCGCCGCCGCGCAGAACGCTTGCGTGCGCATCAGCGAGGGGTCGTCTTTGATTCGCACATACGGCAGCGCGGGCGGGCCGCTCGCCTGCAATTCCACGCCGTGCCGCTCGCCGAGCGCGAGCAGGCCGTCCACCAGACGGCGACCGGCGCGTTCCAGTTTTTGCGGGATGTGGTCGCGTGCGACGATTTCCAGTACGGCCAGCGCGGCGGCCATCGGCGCCGGGTCGTTCCAGTAGCTGCCGGTCAGATACACGCGGCTCGCCGCCACCTTGGTCGCCTCGCGCCCGGCGCAGGCCGAGATCGGGTGGCCGTTGCCGAGCGCCTTGCAATAGACCGCCAGGTCGGGCTCGTATCCGAAAACCGGGTGCGAGCCGCCCGCGGAGAGCCGGAAGGCGGCGCGCACGTCGTCGAGGATGAGCAGCACGCGGTGCTCGCGACAGAGCCGGTTGGCCGCGGCCACGAACTCCGGCGCGGGCAACTCGCTGTCGCCATAGGCCGGATGGTGAAATGGCGTGAGGACGAGCGCGGCGAGCTGGCCGCGGTGTTTCTGGAAAACGGCTTCGAGGGCGGCGGCATCGTTCCACTCGCAGTCGTGGAGATGCGCGCGGTCTTCCGCGACGAGGCCGCCGAGTCCCGGCGTGCACCAGGCGTGCATGCCGTGGTAGGCGCCGCGGATTTTTGCAACGCCGGGCCGTCCGGTCGCCTCGCGCGCCACCATCACGGCCCAGGTGGTGAGGTCGGAGCCGTTTTTGCCGAAAACCGCCCAGTCGGCGAAGTCGATCCGCTCCACGAGCTTTTCCGCGAGGTCAACGAGCAGCGAGGTGGGGTGGTTGAAACACGCGCCGCGCCGCCGGGCGGCATCGGCGGCAGCCTCGACTTCCGGATGATGATACCCGAGGAGGAGCGGACCGTAGCCGCACATGAAGTCGATGAACTCGTTGCCATCGACATCGCGGTAACGGCATCCGCCGGCGCTTGCCGCGGCGAAGTACGGCATCGCCCCCGGCACGGTGACGGCGGGCGCGGTGTGCCCGTAGATGCCGCCGGGAATCACCCGCGCGGCGCGGCGGAAGAGGGCCTGGGAGTGGACGAGTTTCATCATCGAAGAGGTCTTTCCGGCAGGGGACGCAGCAGCGCGCCCGCCCGGTCGATGACGGCGGAGAGCCGGTCGACGAGCGGGAGGCGTCCGGTGATGCGGAGTTCGCCGGTGCCGAGCGCGGCGAGCGCGTCGAGGCGGTGTCCGAGTTCGGCGAACAGCACCGAAGCGTGCGCAAACTCTACCCGGGCAACCGGCGCGCAGGGCGGCTCGCCAGCGCCGCGGCGCAACGAGGCCGGGTGGATCCAGAGCGGGGCGGGCAGCGCGTCGCAGTCGAAAACGAAGGCGCCTTCGCCGAGTCGCACCCGCTCCGCCGCGCCGTCCGGGTGGTGGCGCAGCCAGGCGGTGGCGGCGGCGAGTCCGGCGGCAAGGCTGGCCCAGGCATGGAGGGCGAGCAGCGCAGGGTCGCGCCGGGCGGCTTCGCGGTCATCGAGGATGACGCGGAGCCGTTCGCCGGCGCGGCTGAAGCGCCGCACGCCGCTCCGCAGGTGTCGCCACCCGCCGAGCGGGAGCGCGAAGGCCGGCCGGTTTTCGAAAGCCCGCACGAGCGCCCCGGCGCTCATGAACCGCAACCGCAGGTCGCCGGGGTGGCCGGCATCCTCGCTCCGGACCGCGCCGTCGGCGATGGCGAGGCGGGCACGCAACCTGTGCGGTCCCGCGAAGATGATCCCGAAAGCCGGTCCGGCCAGGGTGGCCGCGAGCGCGTCGTCATGACCGGAGAGCAGCGTCAGCACTCCGGGAACGACTTCCAGGTAGAGCGCGGCTTTGAGTGTGGAGGGAGACATGGCGGGTGGGCGGCGAGTTTGGCGAAACGGGAGGGAAAAGGCATCCGGGGCGGCAATACAAGCTTTGGGAACGGCGGCGAGGACGCCGCCGCTCCTGTCACTTCCGATTACCCCCGGCGTTTTCGCTCCCGCCTTGAGGCTTGCATCGGCCCGGCCACGCAGATTTTGCTCTTCCTCTTCCGCACACACCAACCGCCATCATGAAAACGATCACCTCGTCCCCTCCGTCCACCCAGCCCGCCACCGGCCGTGAAATGAACGGCGCCGACGTCGTCGTCGAAGCGCTCGCCCGCGAAGGGGTTGACGTGATTTTCGCCTACCCCGGCGGCGCTTCCCTGGAGCTTCACCAGGCGTTTGCCCGGTCGGACAAGGTGCGCGTCATTCTGCCCCGTCACGAGCAGGGCGGTTCCTTCGCCGCCGAAGGCTACGCCCGCGCCAGCGGCAAGGTCGGCGTGTGCATGGCCACCAGCGGTCCTGGCGCCACCAACCTCGTCTCCGCCATCGCCGACGCGTTCATGGACTCCATCCCGCTCGTCGCGATTACCGGCCAGGTGTTTTCGAGCTTTATCGGCAAGAGCGCGTTCCAGGAGACCGACTTTTTCGGCATGACGCTGCCCGTCGTGAAGCACTCCTACCTCGTGCTCGATGCCCGCGACCTGCCGCGTGTCATCAAGGAAGCGTTTTATCTCGCCCGCACCGGTCGCCCCGGCCCCGTCGTCATCGACATCCCGAAAGACGTGCAGCAGGCGCGCCTCACCCCCGTTTTCCCCGAAAAAGTCGAGTTCGCCAACCCCACGCTCAACGCCCTCCCGAAGGCCTCCGACGAGGACCTGCAACTCGTCCTCGACCTCGTTGCGAAGGCCGGGCGGCCCGTGCTCTACGTGGGCGGGGGCGTCATTTCGGCCGGGGCGCACACCGACCTGAAGATTTTTGCGGAGCGCACCAACATCCCCGTTGCCACGACGCTGACGGGCATCGGCGCGTTTCCCGAGACGCACCCGCTCTCCCTGCAATGGTTCGGCATGCACGGCAGCGCGTACGGCAACTGGGCCGTGGACCAGAGCGACCTGCTGCTCTGCCTCGGCGCGCGCTTCGATGACCGCATCACCGGCGACACGGGCAAGTTCGCCCCGCACGCGCGCATCGTCCACATCGACATCGACCCCTCCGAGCACAACAAGAACAAGCGCGTCCACCACCCGATCGTCAGCGATCTGAAACACGCGCTCTCGCGTCTCAACGAGCTCGCCGCCGCCGCGAAGTTCACGCCGCCCGACACCAAATCCTGGCACACCCAGGTCAACGCCTGGAAGCGCGACTATCCGTTCGCCTACGAGGAAAGCCGGCACATCATCCCGCAGGAGGCGATCGAGGCGCTGTACGAACTCACGAAAGGCGACGCCATCATCACGACCGGCGTGGGCCAGCACCAGATGTGGGCCGCGCAGTTTTATCGTTTTGCGGAGCCGCGCCGCTACATCAGCTCGCTCGGACTCGGCGCGATGGGTTACGGCTACCCGGCGGCGCTCGGCGCCAGGGTGGCGTATCCGGACAAGCAGGTCATCGACATCGACGGCGACGGCTCCTTCCTCATGAACGTGCAGGAGCTCGCCACCGCCGCGGTGGAGAAGATTGCCGCCAAGGCGATGATCCTGAACAACCAGCACCTGGGCATGGTGGTGCAGTGGGAGGACCGCTTCTACGGCAGCATCCGCGGCAACACCATTCTCGGCCACCACGACAACATCGGCGGCCCCGACAATCCCGGCGGCCTGTATCCGGATTTCGTGACGATCGCGAAAGGTTTTGGAGTGAAAGGCCGCCGCGTGATCCGCAAGGAGGAGCTGCGCGAGGCCATCCGGGAAATGCTCGACCACGACGGCCCGTACCTGCTCGACGTGATCGTGCCTTACACCGAGCACGTGCTCCCCATGATCCCCGCCGGCCGTACGGTGAAGGACATGATCCTGAAGTGAGCCCCGGCCCGCCCCCGGAAAGGGGAACCGCTAAAGGACGCTAAAAGCCGCTAAAAGGGAACCGGCCTGACCGGTTTGCGCGTGGCACGGCCATCTTGGCCGTGGGCGTTGCCTCTCCGCTTCCCCGCCGCTGCCGCTCTCGCTCCCGTCACCCGAGCGGAGCGTGTGCGTGCGAAAAAGACGCGAAAAAGCCGAAAAAAAGGGCAAGATTCAGGTGTTTACCTGCCTACCGCGCTTCGCGGAAATCGGGCAACATACGTGCTTTTACTTAAACACCACGAGACACCGCGCCACATGACGACCCGCCGCCACGCCCGATCCGCTTCCCGTAACACAGCGGAATCGTGTGCGAAAAAATTTGCGCAAGTAACTGTTACCCTGTCGTTTACCCCCCCCCCCCCCCCCCCCCATCGATTTTTCCGATAACGGCGGCACCCGGCGCTGAGGCGTTCCTTTGCCGTCCGGCCAGCCGCGTGTCGCCCGCCGGCCATTGTGCGCGTGCGTCGGCGGACTCTGTCCGTGCCGCCGCCCCCTGCCGTCCCCGGCTCCCGGTGCGTGCGCCCGCCTGCCCGGTGCGCAGGCACCGGCTCCGGGTGCAACCGTCCCCGACGCCGGCACGCGCGCCTCTGCCACCCGGTGCAGACGCCTCCGTCCCTGGTGCAGACGCACCGGACGCGGGTGCACGCGTCCCCGCCGCCGGTGCCTGCGCACCGGCCTCCGGGGAAAATGCGCAGGCCTCCGGTGCACGCGCACCGCTCGCCAGCGCACACGCACCGGGCGCCGGTGCAAACACCCCTTTCCCTCGCAACCGCGAGATCAACAACAACATAAAAATACCATCCGTATGAGCAACCACACCCGCCGCAGTTATTTCCCTGCCGACAACAAGAGCCGCCTCGTCTGGGCCAACAACCACCTGACGGCCCTCGAACAACTCGCTGGCACCCTTGATGTGCCCGCCGCCTGGCTCACCGCCGCCAGGGCGGACCTCGCCCACCTGGAGAACTTCTACGCCTGGCGCGACCAGGCGGCGGAACTGGCGCGCGAGTACACGCAAGCCATCGAACGCGCCGAATGGGACATTGGCGGCGAACCCGTGGTCACGCAGCCGCACGACCCGGCCACGCTCGGTATCGACAAGACCGTGACCATCCCCGCCGGTTTTTACCGCCGCCTCTTCGCCAATATCGACGCCCTGCAAACCAACCCCAAATGCACGCCCGAGGTGAAGCGGCAACTCTTCATCCTCGCGCCGGAGCCCTCCGCGCCCGACCTGCTCGCCCTCAGCCCGAAAGCGCACGTGTATTTCACGGGCGGCGAAGTGATCCTGCGCGGGCGGCTGCCCAAACCCGCCCGGTTCTGGCGCATCCTCGTGGATCGCGCCGACGGCACCGGCGTGCAGGAGGTCGGCACGATCGCCGGGGCGACGTTCACCGACCACCACGCACTCCCCGAAAAACCCGTCGCCTGGACCTACACCGTGGAGTTGCGCGACAAGAACAACGTGCCCGTAGGAAAAGTCAGCGTGGTGAGCCTGACCGTCTGGCGCGGCAGCGCCGACCACGGCCCCGAGGGCGCGGGTGCCTGAACCCGCCCACGCCCGACGCGCCAACAACCCGCAACCCGCACTCTGCAACCCGTACACTGAAAACTGAAACCTCCAATCTGGAATCCGGAACCCGGATTTTGTCACGAACATGAAACTGCAAATGCAATCAAAGCAAACACACCAGACACACACCGGTGCGCACACCCTCCTGCGCGCCCTTTTCCGGCGCAGCCAGGGCACGCTGGCGGCATTGCTCGCTCTCGGCCTCCTCCCCTGCACAATGGCGGCTGTAAACACCGAATGGACGAATCCCGGAGTGGGCAACTGGAACGACCCGAACAACTGGAGCAACGGCGTGCCCCCTGCCCCCGTTGAAGGTTATTACTCCGAGGACACCTTCTACATCAGCAACGGTGGCACCGCCCATGTTGGCAATGGCGAGACAATATCGGTAATGGAAGGCATGTTATACAATAACAGTACGCTGGAGCTTACCGATGGCGTTACTATTTCTGTTGCCTACCGCCTGTTTGTTGACACAGGCGGCCATCTCGTTATCGGCCCCGGTTCGGTGACGATGGATACTTCGCTGACTCTTGGGGGGATTGATCGGGGGGCTCTACACTTCGCCGCTGACAGCCACCTCGATTTAACGGGATCGCTTCGGATCGAAAGCGGCGCGGCACTGGACTTCACCTGGGGAGTCACAGCCGCCGGATCGCCCTTCATGAGTATCGGTGGTGATTCCCATTATACCATATGGGATTTCGTTAGCGGGAAGACTGCGATAAACCTCAACGGATTTCAGGCCGGGGCCTGGGAGCTCATTTCCGGTATTACCGGGGATGGTGAATGGAGCGGCGCCTACATGGGTGACGACGAGCATGCATATTCGATTTACGCGCTGTTTGAGGATGGCAGCGTTGACCACCTGATCGACTACACGGGAGACAACGCGCTGGCCGCCACGTTTTATCTGGAAGGCGGATCGTTGTTCGTGAGCCTGACCGCCGTGCCCGAGCCCGCCACGTGGGCGACGCTGGCCGGCCTGGCGTTGCTGGCGTGGGCGGCGCTGCTGCGGCGTCGCGCCTGAGGCTTTCCCGGACGAGCGGGCGGCAACGGCGCTGATTCCCCGGCGTGCCGCTCCGCTTTCCCGTCCGGGTGGTTAGTCGGTTAGTCGTCAGTGAGGAGGATGTTCCGGTCGCGGGTTCCGGTCATTCTGCATTCTTCACTGGATTCAGGGGGCGGCTTCCTCGTCGCAGATCCCTTCTTTCCCGCCTCCGGAGGCCGCAGCGGGTGCATGCTGGCCGAAGAGTTGCTGAAGGGTGGTTTCGAGTGCGCGGCCCGGGCGCCAGTTGTCGTGCTGTTTCACGACGGTCGGCTTGCTGCGCTCGCGGGCGACGATGGCGGCATCGACATCAAGGAGCCGCACTTCGCCGGGAAGCCAGCCGAGGACGCCGGAAACGGTCAGCGGCGTGAGGGCGAAGGGCAGTCCGGTCCAGTCCACGAGCACGTCCCACCCGGCGAGACCGGACGCGGGGAGGGGCTGGCGCAGCAGGGTGGGGTAACGCTCCGCAAAATCCGGGATGCGCGGGGTGGCGATGCGCACGCGGGCGACGGGCTGCATGCGGGAAAAATACGCGTCGAAACTGCCGGTCTGGCCTTCGCGGAAGGCGGTGTACACCGCCAGCGGATCGATGCCCATGAGGTTGAGGCCGTTCCAGATGCCGTGCCGGTTGGGGTTGCCGAATTTTTTCGAGTCGTACCACGCCTGGAAATCGCGGGTGATCATGAGCCCGATTTCGAAGTGCAGGTGGGCGCGTTCGCGCGGGATGGTGTAGCCGCCGGCGCTGCGGCCCATCGTGCCGATGACCTGGCCGGCCTGCACGCGGGCTCCGGCGTCCAGGCCGGGAGCGGTGGCGCTCAGGTGCGCGTAAAGCGTATAGACGGCAGGGGTAACCGTGTCGTGCTCGATGACGATGTAGCGTCCGTAACCGCTGTTGCCGGCGTTGGTGCTGACGTGGCGGACGATGCCGGGCATGGCGGCATGGATTTTATCGGCCGGTTCGCGGCGGCGGTCGCGGGTGAGGGGCAGCAGGTCGATGCCTTCGTGAAACTGGCGTCCTTCGCTGCGGACGCCGCCGAATAGGCCCGACTCGGGTTTGCCGGAGGCCGTGGGCTGGATAAACGCGGTGATCGGTTGCCCTTCCTGCCAGGCGGTGTTGGGCGTGGGCCAGACGAGATCGACGGGCGGCGGGGCGACCACAGCTGCGGCTGCGAGAGCGAGGACGGCTGCGTGAAAAACGACAGAAAACGCGAGCAGGCTTGCGGGTGGTGGCAGACGGAGCCGGGCCATCGGGGACGGGGGGGGGGGGGGGGGGGGTTAAATAAAAAATTATAAATTATAAATGGGGGGCTGCCCCGGGGGGGGGGTGTGGGCGGGGGGTGGGGGGTTTGCGGGGGGGGGTAGGTTGCGGG